>JASMME010000200.1 GCA_030748365.1 Lutibacter sp. | reverse complement strand
AATATAAAAATTTTTTTTAACTTATCAATTAAAGTTTTAATATCTTTAGATTTACCTGAAATTGTGCCATTTATACCTTCTTTAGAAATAATTATAGTTCCTCTAATTTTATTTTTTATCAGAAATTCAATATACTCACTAACAAGATGCTACAGCGATGCACTACTGTGTGAAGAGAGAAATTCATTTTTTAATTGCCTATAAACGGGCAAACAAGTAGGGAGCGGAGCTGTTTAGAAACTTGTTTAGGGGGTTTTTAAGTCGGTTAAAAGACCGGTACCCACATCATACACCCAGGCTTGTAGGGAAATTTGTTTTTCCTGGAGGCATTTTTGTACCAAAGGGTGTTGTTCGATATTAGCGCATTGTCGAAGTACATTTAATTCCACCAGACGTCTCTGTGCCTGATAAGAATCTTCGAAGGCGTCCAGTTCATCCCGGTGTTGTTTTATCAGGTTTTTTATAGGCGAAAGCCACTCGTCGGGTTGGTGAATGACCGGGTCTTCCATCGCCGCTGTCACCCCACCACAACCATAATGGCCACAGACAACAATATGAGAAACCTTTAGCTGTTCCAAGGCATATTGTAAGACCATCATCGCGCTTTTATCCCCTAGGTCAACCAAATTAGCCACATTTCGGTGTACAAAGATATCGCCGGGCGCCAAGCCCATAAACAGTTCAGGAACCACACGGCTGTCTGAACAGCCCATATACAGAATACCGGGTTGTTGCCCCTTTGCAAGTTTATTGAAATAGCTGGTATCTTCCTTGAGTTTGGAAGCTACCCACTGTTGATTGTTTGTAAAGATTTTGTTTAAATCCAAAATATAAATATTAAGATGTAGTTGTCAGGGATTTGTTGTTCTGTCAGAATGTTTTTGCGCTTATTCCGTCTCAATGGTTGCCACCCATTCCAATAGTAGGTCAACCTGTTCAGGGGTCATAGCAGCTTCAGGATGTAACCAGACATAACTCTTTAAAGGCATTTCATGATCCTTAAGCACTTCCTCCAAGTCGTTTTTGATATGATCCCGCTGATGGGTATTGTACTGAACCCACTCGGAGAAATTCAAGTGTTCTTTTCCTTGGTTTACATGGCGGGCCAGGAACCAGGAAACAGGGGCAATATCACTGTACCAGGGATAGATTGTACTGTTTGAATGGCAATCGTTACAGGAAACCTTAAGGAGTTCCTGAACCTGAGTTGGCACTTCCATCACCGTTGAAATGGCAAATCGCTCATCGGCTGAAAGGTTTTTTTCTGGGCTGATAAATTGAATTACAACAATGATTACCAGTACAATAAGTATTTTTTTTCTCATCTATTTAATCACTCGGTTAGAAAATAGCTTCGCAGCCATACTTCATCCTCAAACATTTCGGATTGCCCCATATAACTGTGTATAAACGTATAAGGTTTACAAAACGTTTAAAGGCAAAAATAAGTAAATTCACCCTTCAAATACAATAATTCTTTATTATTAATCAATCAGAGAAGAAAGTCGGAATGCTTACTGTCATCGGCATCATACATCCTGTTTAAAAAAAAACCACTGTTCCTAGTAGGTGATTTTAGGACTGACAAAACGCCATTGCCCTCTTTATTTTAGCTTAATTTCACTACTTTTGCCTTTTCTAAGAGAATCGCACATGTCCTTAACAAACCTAAACGCACTTTCTCCTGTAGACGGCAGGTACCGAAATAAAGTCGAAGCCCTCGCTCCGTATTTTTCAGAAGAGGCCCTTATCAAATACCGGGTACGGGTAGAAATTGACTATTTCATTGCCCTGTGTGAAATACCACTGGTACAGCTGGCAGATTTTGACAGGGGAATGTTCGATGAACTACGGCGTATTTACCTGGATTTTACCCCGGCGGATGCACAAAAGATTAAGGACATCGAAAAAGTAACCAACCACGATGTGAAAGCGGTCGAGTATTTTATCAAGGAAAAATTTGATGGGCTAAAATTGGAAAAATACAAAGAGTTTATCCATTTTGGGCTCACCTCTCAGGACATCAACAATACGGCCGTTCCCTTATCGGTCAAAGAGGCGCTCAATGATGTCTATTTTTCGGAAATCACCAACTTACTGTCCAAACTGAAAGCACTGACAGCCGAATGGAAAAGCATCCCTATGCTAGCCAGAACGCACGGACAGCCGGCTTCTCCTACCCGATTGGGCAAAGAAATTCAGGTGTTTACCGAACGTATGGAGCAACAATTGGCACAGTTGAATAATATTCCCCATGCGGCCAAATTTGGAGGCGCTACAGGCAATTTCAATGCACATAAGGTCGCTTTTCCAAAAGTTGACTGGAAAGCTTTTGGTAGGAACTTCGTGGAGGAAGTCTTGGGCTTACACCACTCTTTTCCCACTACACAAATCGAACATTACGACCATTTGGCAGGTATATTCGACGCCTTAAAACGCATTAACAATGTACTGATTGATCTAAACAGGGATATTTGGACCTATATTTCGCTAGATTATTTTAAACAGAAAATCAAGAAAGGGGAAGTTGGTTCCTCTGCCATGCCGCACAAGGTGAATCCCATTGATTTTGAAAATGCAGAGGGAAACCTGGGAATTGCCAATGCACTTTTTGAACACTTGGCAGCCAAGTTGCCTATATCTCGCCTACAACGTGACCTGACCGATTCCACCGTACTGAGAAATATTGGCGTACCTATGGCACATACAGTCATTGCCCTTGGCGCCACCCTGAAAGGACTGAACAAACTGCTGATTAACCGAGATAAAATTGCGGAAGACCTAGAGCAAAACTGGGCGGTGGTAGCAGAGGCCGTTCAAACCATTCTGCGCCGCGAAGCCTATCCAAACCCTTACGAAGCACTGAAAGGGCTCACGAGGACCAATGAAAAAATCACCCGTAAATCCATGGCTGATTTTATCGAAAACCTGGAGATTTCCAAAGAACTCAAGGCGGAACTTAAGGCCATTACACCTGATAATTACACCGGAATCTAAGCCCTTCGTCGGTATCCGTACCTGGTCGCGCTTTGTCAGTATTTTGTATTACCTTAGCAGGGTAAATTCGTAATCATTTTGAAAAAAATTGTATCCATTATTGTACTGTGTACGGTCTTTTCTTGTAAGGATACTTTTACAAGGGCTGACAGGTTTAAGCAGGGTGTTTTTGAAATCCCTGAGGGCAAAGGCTATAAAAGAACCCTTATCATACGAAAGGACAGTCTCCAAATTGAAAAATACGATAAACATACTGATACCCTACGTATAACCTGGAAGAGTCGTTTTGGCTATACCTTGGAAATGCTACATCCCAAAAACGCTGTTGACGAAGCGCCTATTCACGTCAAAATTACGACTATCAAGGATAACAGCTATGAATTTGAAGCAGTCATCGGACATTCGAGTTTTGTT
>JASMME010000001.1:16692-22189 GCA_030748365.1 Lutibacter sp. | reverse complement strand
CACTTTTTTATCAATATCGGTATGGTGGTCGGCCTGTTGCCGACAGTAGGCATTCCGCTCCCATTTTTCAGTTATGGGGGCTCTGCACTGTGGGGGTTTACTGTCTTACTGTTTATCCTTTTGCGTCTGGATGCAGACAGGAGTTACACCTGGTAAGCAAAGTCTTCCCTGAGAACAGGGCACAAAAAAAGCACCTCCTGTAAAAGAAGACGCCTTGTAAATTGATTGAATTCGGTTGAACCTAGAGCGTAGCTACGTGCTTGGCCAATTTAGACTTGATATTGGCAGCTTTGTTCTTGTGAATGATGTTGTTCTTTGCCAGTTTATCAAGCATGGCAAGCACTGTTGGAAACAACGATGAAGCAACTTTCTTATCAGTAGTTGCTCTCAGGTCTCTGACAGCATTACGGGTTGTCTTGTGCTGGTACTTGTTTCTTAACTGCTTGACGCGGTTACTTCTGATTCTCTTTAATGCAGACTTATGATTTGCCATGTTATAATTTCCTCTTTTAATATTGTAGTCCGTAGGGGAATCGAACCCCTGTTACCAGGATGAAAACCTGGCGTCCTAACCCCTAGACGAACGGACCGGTTGTTTTTTTCTCTTGTAGTCCGTAGGGGAATCGAACCCCTGTTACCAGGATGAAAACCTGGCGTCCTAACCCCTAGACGAACGGACCATTCGAACAATAGATAGACATTGCTATAAATTGCGGTTGCAAAAATACATACTTTTTTTTAGCAAACAATTTTTTTTCAAAAAAAATTAGTAGGCTTTTGCGAACAGTACTCTTTGGGTAGAAGGTGCTCCCGTCAAGATACATTTTCCCTCTTCACGCTTATTGTTCAGCGGGATACAACGAATCGTAGCCTTGGTAAGCTCCTTGATCTTATCTTCCGTTTCCGCCGTACCATCCCAATGTGCAGAGACAAAACCACCGTGGGTATCCAAGACTTCCTTAAAGGTCTCAAAACTATCCACTTCCGTTGTGTGGGATGTACGGTAATCCAGGGCTTTCTGAAATAATTTTTCCTGCATGTCTGCCAGGTTTTCCTGAACATGGGCAAGAAGTCCTTCCTGGGGAACAGACTGCTTTGTAAGGGTGTCTCTTCGTGCGATTTCTAAGGTGCCGTTCTCCAGATCTCTGGGGCCGATTGCAATGCGCAACGGCACTCCTTTCAACTCGTATTCCGCAAATTTCCAACCCGGTTTGTGGGTGGTCCTTCGATCGTATTTGACAGAAATACCACTGGCCTTTAATTCCTTGGTCATACTGTCAACCTTGGCTGAAATAGCGTCTAATTGTTCCTCCGTCTTGTAAATGGGGACAATCACTACCTGAATGGGGGCCAATTTGGGTGGTAAGACCAGTCCGAGATCATCGGAATGTGTCATGATTAGGGCACCCATCAGGCGCGTAGATACACCCCATGAGGTAGCCCATACATATTCTTGTTTGCCTTCCTTAGACGTAAACTTGACATCAAAGGCCTTGGCAAAATTCTGTCCTAAAAAGTGGGAAGTACCTGCCTGCAAAGCCTTGCCATCCTGCATCAAGCCTTCTATACAATAGGTTTCCTCTGCACCGGCAAAACGTTCCGAAGCGGTCTTGAGTCCTTTGATGACAGGGACGGCCATATATTGCTCGGCGAAATTGGCGTAAACATCCAGGATAAGGGCTGCTTCTTCTACTGCCTCTTCCTTGGTTGCATGGGCAGTATGCCCTTCCTGCCAAAGAAACTCAGCCGTACGCAAAAACAGCCGGGTACGCATTTCCCAGCGGACGACGTTGGCCCACTGATTGATCAGTAAGGGCAGGTCTCGGTAAGATTCAATCCATTTTTTATAGGTGTCCCAAATGATGGTTTCAGAAGTTGGACGGACAATGAGCTCTTCTTCCAGCTTTGCCTCTGGGTCTACGACCACGCCACTTCCATCTTCCGCATTCTTGAGGCGATAGTGGGTAACCACCGCACATTCCTTGGCAAATCCTTCTACGTGATCCGCTTCTTTGCTAAGATAGGACTTGGGTATAAACAAAGGGAAATAAGCATTCTCATGACCCGTTTCCTTGAACATCCTATCCAACTCCGCCTGCATCTTCTCCCAGATGGCATAACCATAGGGCTTAATCACCATACAGCCACGGACGCCTGAACTCTCTGCCAAACCAGCTTTGACCACCAATTCATTATACCATTTGGAATAATCTTCGGCTCTCTTTGTTAATTTCTTACTCATAAATCAAAAGTTTGGCACAGATATTGTAATCCAACCTATTAAAAGTACTAACTTCGGCAAAACTAATACTTTTTAGACTGTTCAACAATAAAAATAGTAAATGATTATGGAAACGACAACGAACCAACAATCCCGTATCAATCAAGCGATTTTTTTACTGTTGATCCTGGTTACTTTTGCTAGTTGTGGCACCTACCAAAGTGTTTACCGATCAGGTGATGATGGTATTTACTCCTACGAGGAGAAGACCTACGCGGTAGTAGACGAGGCGAAACGCAGTCGTAAAAAGAACTTTGACCAGGAATATTTTGCTAAAAAACTACAGGAAATCGAACAGCTGAGTGAAGATGATATCATTACGGATATTGACGCGTACTATTACGATGATGCTACCGCGGAAGCAGACTCGGTGAACACCTACAATGCCCCCTGGGAACAGACGGGAGACCTAACCATCGTAATAGATTATGGTTACAGGCCTTATAGGTACTACAGTCATTACTGGCGAAACACCTTCTACCAACCATATTATCATTATTTCCCCTACTATTACAACCATTGGAGTTCTCCTTATTACAGCCCTTTTTACGGCCCCTACTATGGTTATGGATACTATGGGGATTATTACCCTTATTACTACGGTGGTCATTTCAGACCCCACTACAATTATTACCGTCCTTACCGATCGCACAGAACCTATGACCGCTACGGAAAACGCAACAGCTATAACACTGTCAGCAGAAGGGGGACTTCTGCAAAAAACAGCTACGGAAGCAGGAATGTGGCAGCCGTTGTTGGCAAAGACTACCTGAACGTGTCGAACACAACACGTAGCCGGATAACCTCTTCGGAAGCGGTGGTAAAACGACTTGTTACAAACGGAAAAAACAAGGGGTCAAAACGCAGTACTGCCCAACGTAGGAATCAAACCACTAAAAGGAGTTATTACAAAGCGCCTTCAAAACGAAATTATCAAAAATCCACCAATAGCTACAAAAGTAACTCCTCTAGCCGAACCTATTCTCAACCGAGCTATCGCAGTAGCAGCCCGAGCAGAAGCTCCGGATCCCTTAGCAGTGGCAGTAGGTCTTCTTCAAGGTCTTCCTCATCGGGAAGCCGACAAAGAAACTAGAGAGCGTCATCCTACATTACTAATTAAAATCAAAAGAACAACATGAATAAATTCATCTGTATACTATGCTGTTGTGTAGTCTATGTGTCAGAAGCACAAACATTGAGTTATGAAGACCTGGGCGTACTGTTCTCCGGGGAAGAAATCAACGGAACAGCGCGTTACAGGGCCATGAGTGGTGCTTTTGGCGCCCTGGGGGGAGACCTATCTGCCATAGATGTCAACCCGGCGGGTGCAGCGGTATTTAACCACAGCGAAACGGCCCTGTCACTCCATGTCAGAGACCTTGAAATAGGAGGGCATTATTATGGAAATACAGACCTGGTTGAGAACGGAAAAGTAGACGCCGACCAGCTTGGGGGTGTCATTGTACTAAAAAATAACCGACAAGACCGCGCTGGCTGGCAAAAGCTATCACTGGCCTTTAACTATAGCAAGGTCCGTGATTTTGACCGTGAATGGCTTGTCCACGGAGTTAGTGGATACGCACCGGTGACAGACCTGTATGATACCGACAGGTTGTATGCCAATACAGAAGGACAGGAATTTGAAAACCTAGAGAAAGGCCATAACAGCCGCTACAGTTTTACCGTGGCCTCACAACGCAACGATCAGTTGTATGTCGGGTTTTCTGTCAATACCTATGAGGTAGACTTTTACCAACGAACCCTTATTCATGAATACAACAATGACGGGAACGGCAATACCCTGGATATTTCACAAAAACAGGAACTGAATACCCTGGGAGAAGGTCTTTCCTTTAGTTTCGGACTCCTTGCCAAACCGTTTAAAAGCCTACGATTGGGACTCGCCTATCAATCACCGATCTGGTACCAATTGTCTGAAGAATTCGTAGAATTTGAAGACAGTGTATATGAGAGCAACGATGCCCTTGGCCTGAGAGCTGGTTATTCCGGAATAAGTGCGTTTGACTATAAACTCAGTACACCCGCTAAAATGACCGCCAGTCTTGCCCTGGTTTTTGGAAAAGCAGGACTCATCAGTGCTGATTATAGCTATCAGAATTATAGCAATATCAAATTGGGTGGCACGTCTTTTTCCCAGGAGAATCTGGGGTTTAAAAACAACCTAGAAGCCGTAGCTGCACTTCGTCTCGGTACCGAGTGGCGGATAGAGAATCTGTCCTTAAGAGGGGGATACCATATCGAAAACAGCCCTTACAAAGAGGCCTGGGAAAGCGACGATTCGGAAACCTTTTCCCTGGGCGCTGGCTACGGCTTTAGGGGCGGCCGGTTTGACATTGCCTACCAACAGCGCAAAAGTACGGCGCCCTATCAAATATACGGCTCCCTAAGCAATGCCGTAGAGGCTGCAGAACTGGATTTCGACCTGTCAACCTTTACAGCTACCCTGGTCTTTAATCTTTGACATTTATAATCATACCGATTGTCAAAAACGTTTCTTTACAGAAACGTTTTTTATGGTACGATGATTTACTTTTGTACCTTTGTGCAAATTTTTTACGATGTCGGAAATTTCCTTTCAAATAGAAGCCACCAGTAACCAACACATCATTAAGTTGAGCACTGACAGTATCCTGTGCAATGAAAGTCATCAATACAACAATATCGATGAGGCCAAAGACTCGCCACTGGTACAGCAACTGTTTCATTTGCCCTTTATAAAACGGGTCTTTATTTCGGCCAATTTTATTGCCTTGGAACGCTTTTCAATCGTTCAATGGAAAGAGGTCCAGGAAGAGGTTAAGGCACAGATAACCTCTTTTCTAAACAATGGCGGGGTACTTTTTACTGAGAATAGCAGCCACCAAAAAACAGTACCCGTAGAACTCTATACCGAGGTAACCCCCAATCCGGAGGTGCTCAAATTTGTGTCGAACAAACGCTTGTTCACCAGCACTTCTGAATATAAGGACCTTGGCGCCGCCCAGGATGCTCCCCTGGCCAGTCATTTATTTCAATTCCCTTTTGTAAAAGAAGTATTCTTCTCTGAGAACTATATTTCAATCACTAAAAATGACACTGTAGCCTGGAGTGAAGTAGGCAATGAGACCCGAACCTTTATTAGGGAATTCATCGCCAAGGGCAACACCCTTGTGGACGAAACAGCTGCCATCGAACGGAAGCATTCCCCTGCACAGA
>JASMME010000001.1:0-16682 GCA_030748365.1 Lutibacter sp. | reverse complement strand
CCCTGAATGAGGCACCTTTGGACGAGGTATCCAAGGAGATCATAGACATCTTGGAAAACCATATCAAGCCAGCAGTGGCTGCCGACGGTGGAAATATCGCCTTCGAATCTTATGACGAGCATAGCCAAACGGTCAAGGTATTGCTACAAGGCGCCTGCAGCGGTTGCCCGTCTGCGACGGTCACACTGAAGAACGGAATTGAAAACCTGCTAAAGACAATGATACCAGGGAAAGTAGCACAGGTAGTGGCCACAAACTACTAAATCAAATGGAGGAACCAATACGCCCTTATAAAAACGAGCCGCTTGGAAAAAAGGCCCAGGTGACTACTATGTTCAATACCATTTCAAAGGAATACGACGGGCTAAACCGCGTTATTTCTTTCGGGATTGACGTAAAATGGCGCAAAAAAGTAGTGCAAATTGTGGCAGACAGCAAGCCTGAGACTGTGTTGGATATAGCGACCGGTACAGGTGACCTAGCCATCGCACTGGCCAAAACGTGCGCTGCCAAAATTACAGGGCTGGACATTGCAGAAGGCATGTTGGAAATTGGCCGAAAAAAATTATCGGAACAGTCGATCGATTCGGTTGAAATGTTGGTAGGAGATGCTGAAAACATCCCTTTTGAAGAAGCGACTTTTGAGGCAGTTACCGTAGCCTTCGGGGTAAGAAACTTTGAAAACCTAGAAAAGGGGCTGTCTGAAATATACCGGGTCCTGAAACCAGGAGGAGTGCTGGTGGTACTGGAGACCGCCGTTCCGAGAAAAACACCTTTTAAACAGGGGTATTATCTCTATAACCGCTTTGTACTACCCACCATTGGAAAACTCTTTTCAAAAGACCGGTCGGCCTACCGGTATTTATCTGAATCGGCTGCCGCCTTCCCTCATGGCAAGGCTTTTAACAATATTTTACAAAAAACTGGGTTTGATGCTGTAGAGGACCACCCACAAACATTTGGAGTGGCTTCCATCTATCTTTGCAAAAAATAAAACTGTATGAAAAAATGGGCTTTTTTACTAACCTTTCTCGGCCTGTTCTCGGCCAATATGAACGCTCAAAAAAATGACCGGGTTCTATACCGTCAAAACTGGGATCAAAAAACCATGTTTCTCGGCTATTACCTGGGACTGAACAAGAAATCGTACAAGATCAATTATTCCACATTCGGAAAAAGCGCCATTGAGGTAAAAAGTAATATGGGCTTTGATGTGGGTATTATCGGCGACCTGCGCTTACACAAGAACATCAACCTGCGTTTGGAGCCAGGTATTTCAAGCAATACCAAAGAACTCTATTTTACCCATATCCCGGGTGGCGGAAATGACAGTATACGGTCTGTCAACAGCACTTATCTTAGGCTTCCATTGCTGGTAAAACTGAGTACTGACCGCTATCACAATGTCCGTCCTTATATATTGGGGGGTATTTCCTACGACTATAATTTCTCCAGCAATGAAAATAGTTCAAGTGACAACCAAACAGGAGAATTTAGGAGTCGCAGCCACAATGCCAGCTACGAAATAGGATTCGGCATCGATCTTTACCTGCCTTATTTTATCCTTTCTCCTTCTATCAGGGGGGTCTTTTCCATCAATGATGAACTGGTGCCAGATGCTGATCCAAACAGTCCATGGACCAGAGATATCAATTTTTTAGGTACAGAAGGGGTCTTTATCAAATTTGCCTTTCACTAGACGCGACGCCTGAACTCACTCAACAATACAGCAGCGGCCGTCGCTACGTTTAGGCTTTCTGTTTGCTGCAGCTTGCCATACCTAGGGATGCTGACCTTCCGGTCTGACACAGCCAATATTTCCTCGCTGATACCATGGGCCTCATTACCCAGGACCAAGATGGCCGAAGCAGGTATGTCTTCTTGGTAAATATTGCTACCATCCATGACCGCAGCGTGGATTGGCAAAGGGGTATTGTGTAGATAGGTCGCTAGGTCTGCATACACAACAGATACCCTGGCCAATGAGCCCATAGAGGCCTGTACCACCTTGGGATTGAAGCAATCGACCGTACGGGGTGAACAAACGAGTTGCTTGACCCCAAACCAATCTGATAGACGGATGATGGTGCCCAGATTTCCCGGGTCATTAATCTCGTCCAGCACAAGAATCAATCCACTTTGTTCAAGGGCTTTTGCGGGGGGAATTTCGAACAGGGCCAGCACCTTGTTGGGTGTTTTCAAACGACTGATCTTTTGTAATTCTGAGGACGAAATCGTCTGCGCTTCCGCAACCTGTTCATAGGCCGAACCCGCTACACAAAACAACTGGTGAAGCTTGAGGGGTGAACGAAGAAACTCATCCACCACTTTGCTGCCTTCGGCAACAAATAACTGATGATTCTCCCGGTATTTATTCTGTGCAAGACTCCTTATTAATTTGCGTTGCTGCTGACTCAAATGCATGGGCGATGGTAAAAAAATGGTCATTGGGTAAATACCCTGAAAAGTTTTACATTTGGAACAAATTTAAACCTTATTCCTTGAAAAACAATTTTGCAATCATATTAATTGCGCTGGGCATTGTATATTGTTTTTCTTCCTGCAACGCAGTTAAATACGTTCCTGAAAACGAACACCTGCTCATAAAAAACAAGGTCTATGTCAATGGTAAAAAAGACATGGACAATGAGATCAACGACTACATTGTTCAACGCCCCAACCAACGGGTATTTACCCTACTGCCCTTCCCCCTTCATTTTTACAATCTCGGAAACCGGAATTTTGAATCAAATTTCGAAAAATGGGCCGAAGAACACCCAATATGGTATCGGTTTACCAATGCAGTCTTTTCCGAGAAACAAACCCGTGGACTGAGAAAATTCAAGTACCAGACCCATCAATGGTTTCTAAAAAACGGAGAAGCGCCGGTAGTTATAGCACCTGAAAAAACACTACAGACAGTTCAAAACCTGTCGCAATATTTTTATAACAACGGCTACTTTAGGGTACGTGTCAGCCCTGAAATCGTACCACTGTCAAGCAAAAAAGCGGAGGTTTCCTACAAGGTTGAAACCGGGCAAGCATTTACAATCGATACACTTTCAACGGCCATACAATCTCCTATCCTGGATAGCATATATAAAACCCACGAAATGGAATCGGCACTAAAAAAAGGGCGTCGGTTCAAACTCGCTACTTTTATCGAAGAACAAAACAGGATATCTGACCTGTTTAGAAATTCTGGAGTATACCGGTTCAACAAAAACGCCATTGGATTTGACGTGGATACCACCCAACATGCAGAACGTGCAAAAGTCACCCTGATAATCAGCGACAGTATTGCAAAGGTTCCGTATAGGGTTCAAAAAATAAAGACCGTCCGTATATATCCCGACCATACCTTCCGCGACAAACAGGCGGCCATTAAAGACTCTGTAACCTATGATGACTACACTTTTTTGGGAAGATCTTCCTTAAAGTACCATCCCAAAAGGCTCTTGAACTCGGTCTTTATAAAACCTGGCAATCTGTACAGGGATCTGGACCGCGAACGCACGATTGGCCACCTGAGAAATCTACAGAACTTCAAATCAGTGGATGTAAAGTACACAGAACTTGACAACGATATGCTCGAGGCGTCTATTTACCTGTCTCCACTTAAGAAATACGCTGCCGGACTAAGTACGGAACTGACACGTTCCAATATCCGACGACTGGGCATCTTGGGAAAGGTATCTGTTTCGAACCGAAATGTCTTTAGGGGGGCTGAAATACTGAATTTTTCGGTACAAGGCTCATTCCTAGATTCTAAAAATGCCACTAACAGGGACCAATTGCTAAACGCCTGGGAACTGGGTGCCGACCTTTCGTTGGTACTGCCGCGCTTCCTACTTCCTTCTGGCGCTAACAAAATCATCCCCAAGCAGATGGTTCCTAAAACGACCATTAGCCTGGGGGGCGCTTTTCAAAAAAACATTGGCCTCGATAAGCAGCGATTTACGGGTATTATAGACTATACCTGGGAATCGAACAAAGAAAAAAAACACAGCTTACAATTGCTCAATGCCCAGTATATTAGAAACCTGAATCCCGGCTCCTATTTTGATATCTACCAAACGGAATACGACAGTATCAAAAAAATAGCAGATACCTATTTCAACCAGGACATTGGACCTGACCAGGTCATCCCTTTTATCAATGACCATATCACCACCAGCTTTAACGATACCAATCCGGCGGTATATGCCCAAGCACAGAATATTAAAAAACGACGAGATATCATAACAGAGGATGTGCTCATCCCTTCAATGGCCTATACCTTCACTTTTAACAACAGCGAAGATTACAAAGACCTCGATTTTTCTTATTTCAGAATTCGACTGGTGTCTTCGGGAAGCCTGACCAGCCTTTTATCCCAACAAGAAAACGGTGACCAAACCAAAACCCTGTTTACAATACCCATCGCGCAGTATGTGAAGACAGACCTGGAATACAAGAAGTTCTGGGACCTTTCTTTTGAGAATGTACTGGCCTTCAGGTCTTTTCTGGGAATGGCCTTCCCCTTCCACAATTCGACCAGTATCCCCTTTAGTCGGAGTTATTTTATCGGAGGCCCCAATGACCTGCGTGCCTGGAGAATTTACGACCTTGGCCCGGGTGCTTCACAAACCGGACTGGAATACAATGTGGGCAGTCTGAAATTTATCAGTAGTCTGGAGTACCGGTTCAAAATACTGAACAGCCTCAAAGGGGCCCTTTTTGTAGATGCTGGTAATATTTGGGACATTACCGGATCGGATCTTATCAGTGAAGAAGCTAAGTTTAAAGGCCTCCACTCCCTAAAAGACATTGCTGTTGGTACTGGAATCGGTATCCGTTACGACCTGAATTTTATCCTACTACGCCTGGACCTCGGACTGAAAACCTACGAACCTTATCTGAAGGACTCTCAAAAATGGTTCCAACATTACGACCTCAGAAATGCAGTGTATAATTTTGGGATTAGTTACCCGTTCTAAGCATGGGCTGTAAAACTATTTCGATTTCGTTTTTTTTTATTTTAACACACTTTAATCAGCTAATAATTAGCTAATTTTGTAGACAGATTATAAACCACTGAACACGTTTTTAACATGACAAATCAACCCATCAGACCCGGCGTTGCCACAGGAGAAGAAGTACAGGCTATTTTTAGCCTGGCCAAGGCGAAAAAATTTGCCCTTCCGGCAGTCAATGTGATCGGATCAAACACCATCAATGCCGTCCTGGAAACCGCCAAGGAACTGAACGCACCCGTCATCATTCAATTTTCAAATGGCGGCGCACAGTTCAATGCCGGTAAAGGATTGTCTAACGAGGGCCAACAAGCGGCCATTGCAGGTGCCGTAGCAGGCGCCAAACACGTACACCTAATGGCGGAGGCCTATGGTGTACCGGTAATTTTACATACCGATCATTGTGCTAAAAAACTTCTGCCCTGGGTTGACGGACTGCTCGATGCAGGAGAGCGACACTTCCAGGAAACTGGAAAACCACTTTACAGCTCTCATATGATTGACCTTTCTGAAGAACCCCTGGAAGAAAACATAGCGATTTGCAAAACCTACTTGGCCCGAATGAGTAAAATGGGAATGACCCTGGAAATAGAACTGGGTATTACCGGAGGAGAAGAAGACGGGGTTGATAATTCGGACATAGACGTATCCAAACTGTATACGCAGCCTGAAGAGGTGGCCTATGCCTACGAAGAACTCAAAAAGGTAAGTGACCAATTTACCATTGCGGCGTCTTTTGGAAATGTGCACGGCGTCTACAAACCAGGAAATGTAAAATTGACACCAAAAATCCTTGACAATTCCCAAAAATTCATCGAAGAAAAATACCAGACGGGCACAAACCCAGTTGATTTTGTATTCCACGGAGGATCGGGTTCCAGCTTGGAAGAGATTCGGGAGTCTATCGGATACGGGGTTATTAAGATGAACATTGATACAGACCTACAATTTGCTTTTAACGAAGGGATTAGGGATTATATGATCAACAACATCGATTACCTGCGAAGCCAAATTGGAAATCCAACAGGGGCTGACCAACCCAATAAAAAATACTACGACCCAAGGGGCTGGTTAAGAGAAGGTGAAAAAACTTTTGTGACCAGGCTAAAAAGAGCGTTTGAGGATCTTAACAACGTAAACACGCTGTAAAGAACAAGCCTTGTAAATTATTTTATAAAGAGGACGTATTTTATACATCCTCTTTATTTTTTTTAGTAATTTGCACACCATATTTCAACCAATACAAACACACATGTCACCCTGGTTTAAACGGAAAGACAAAGGAATACAGACCCCTACCGAAGATAAAAAAGACGTCCCCAAAGGACTTTGGTATAAAACGCCTAGCGGAAAAGTTGTAGATACCGATGAGCTAAAAGATAACTTTTATGTGAGTCCGGAGGACGGCTACCACGTTCGGATCGGCAGTGCCGAATATTTTGAGATCCTTTTTGATGACAATGAATTTGAAGAACTCAACGAACACATCGTCTCCAAAGATCCGCTAAAGTTCAAGGACAGCAAAAAGTATACCGACAGGCTCCAAGCAGCCAGTGAAAAGACCCAACTGAAAGACGCCGTCAGAACAGCGGTGGGAAAATCGTTGGGCAAAGCATTGGTCGTTGCCGCCATGGATTTCAGCTTTATCGGCGGATCAATGGGAAGCGTTGTGGGCGAAAAAATCGCCCGGGCTATTGATTATGCCATCAAAAACAAACTCCCTTTCTTAATGATTTCCAAATCAGGAGGGGCCCGGATGATGGAAGCCTCATACTCCCTGATGCAGTTGGTAAAGACGTCTGCAAAACTGGCCCAGCTCGCTGACAAAGGAATCCCATATATCTCCCTGTGTACCGACCCCACCACCGGGGGTACCACCGCCTCCTACGCCATGCTGGGAGATGTGAATTTTGCAGAACCGAATGCCCTGGTCGCCTTTGCAGGACCTCGGGTGGTAAAAGACACCACCGGAAAAGAACTGCCCCCAGGATTTCAGCGTGCTGAATTTGTACTCGAACATGGGTTTCTGGACAAGATCATCGAACGAAAAAACCTAAAAAAACAGGTGAACCTATATATAGACCTGATCCAAAACCTCCCGATAAGGAATTAAACCCAATTCTACCCTTATAAAAACTGGGGGAAATCAGTACGCAATGAATTGCCAATCAAAATAATAATGGTATATTTGCCGACTGTTTGCTGTGCTTTCAGCAAACTTGCATAAAAATGATTAATTAAATTAATGTTCGCATGTACTTAACAAAAGAAAAAAAAGCAAGCATCTTTGCTAAACATGGTAGCTCCGAGACCGACACCGGATCTACAGAAGGGCAAATCGCCTTATTCACCCACAGGATCAACCACCTAACTTCGCACTTAAAGAGCAATCCCAAGGATTTTAACACAGAACGTTCCCTGGTTAAACTCGTTGGTAAAAGAAGGAACCTGTTGGATTATCTGATCAGGAACGACATCGAAAGATATCGTGCCATCATCAAAGAATTAGGTTTAAGAAAGTAATAAAACCATCAAGAGGCAATCTTTTGCCTCTTTTTTGTTTCTTAACCCGGTATAAAGAAAGCTGATATTAAACTTTTCATTGGTTTACCCACAACACAACACACAAACCGAAATGTTTAATTAAACTTAAAGATTAATTATGATACCCACGGTACATACACAAGTTATTGAATTGGGAGATGGCAGAACCATCTCCATTGAAACCGGAAAACTAGCCAAACAGGCTAACGGCTCCGTAGTAGTTCGCATGGGAGATACCATGTTACTGGCTACAGTGGTCTCTTCGAGAAATGCCAGTCCGGTAGATTTTTTACCCCTGACAGTTGATTACAGAGAGAAGTTCGCTGCTGCCGGAAGATACCCTGGAGGGTTCTTTAAAAGAGAAGCCCGCCCGAGTACGGAAGAAATACTAACCATGCGTTTGGTCGACCGCGTACTGCGGCCACTATTTCCTAAGGATTACCACTATGAAACACAGGTGATGATCCAGTTGATGTCGCATGACGAATCCGTGATGCCCGATTCACTGGCCGGTCTGGCCGCATCGGCTTGTATCGCGCTTTCAGACATTCCTTTTGAATGTGCTATTTCTGAAGCAAGGGTTGCCAGAATTGACGGAGAATTTGTAATCAATCCAGGCAGAGAACAGTTGCAAAATGCCGATATTGACCTTATGGTAGGTGCTTCTGAAAGTTCTGTCATGATGGTAGAGGGTGAAATGGATGAGTGTAGTGAAGAAGAAATGGCAGAGGCCATCAGATTTGCACACGAGGCCATCAAAGTACAGTGTGCTGCACAAGTAGCACTGGCCGAAAAAGTCGGCAAAAAAGAGACCCGAAGCTATGAAGGGGAAGCCCAGGACGAAGACCTAGAGCAGCGAGTACATACCGCTGCCTACCAGGCTTGTTATGACATTGCCAAAGCAGGCAGCTCAAAACAAGAGAGAAGTGAGAAATTTAGCCTGGTAAAAGAAGAAATTATTGCCAGTTTTACTGAAGAAGAGCTCGAAGAAAAAGGCGCGATGATCTCCAAGTACTTTGGCAAAGCCCAAAAAGAAGCGATCAGGAACCTGACCCTGGATGAAGGCTTGCGTCTGGACGGCCGTAAAACCACCGATATCAGACCCATCTGGTGTGAGGTTAACTACCTACCATCTACCCATGGCTCATCGGTCTTTACCCGTGGTGAAACACAGGCCTTGGCTACGGTAACCCTCGGAACTTCCCGAGAAGCCAATATGATTGACTTGCCAACCCACCAGGGAGAGCAAACATTTTACCTGCACTATAATTTCCCGCCTTTCTGTACCGGAGAAGCCCGCCCATTAAGGGGAACTTCCCGACGTGAGATCGGTCATGGAAACCTCGCAGAGCGCGCTTTAAAAGGAATGGTGCCAGCTGATTGCCCTTATACGGTAAGGGTGGTGTCGGAAGTATTGGAATCGAATGGTTCTTCTTCCATGGCAACGGTTTGTTCAGGTACCATGGCCTTAATGGATGCCGGTATACAGTTGAAAAAGCCCGTTTCCGGTATCGCTATGGGATTGATCTCCGATGGAGACCGCTACGCTGTATTGTCTGATATTCTGGGAGATGAGGATCACCTAGGAGATATGGACTTTAAAGTGACGGGGACTGCAGACGGTATCACTGCCTGTCAAATGGATATCAAAGTAAAAGGATTGTCCTATGAGATCCTGGTAAATGCCCTAAAACAGGCCAGAGAAGGACGTTTGCACATCCTGTCAAAACTGACAGATGCCATTGCAGCACCAAATGAAGAGGTAAAAGCCCATGCACCGAAAATGGTGACCACCACCATTGCCAATGAGTATATCGGAGCACTGATCGGCCCCGGCGGAAAGGTTATCCAGGAAATGCAAAAGGAAACCAATACGACCATCGTAATCAATGAAGATCCGGTAACCGAAGAAGGAATCGTTGAGATTCTGGGAACCGACCAGGCAGGTATTGATGCAGTACTGGCAAAGATAGACTCCATTACCTTTAAACCGGAAATGGGCAGTGTCTACGAAGTAACAGTCATCAAAATATTGGATTTTGGTGCGGTAGTTGAGTACAATGATGCCCCTGGTAATGAAGTGTTGTTACACATCTCGGAACTTGCTTGGGAGCGTACCAACGAGGTCACCGATGTGGTGAATATGGGAGATGTCATCGACGTGAAATACCTCGGTATGGATCAGAGAACCAGAAAGCCAAAGGTGTCCAGGAAAGCTTTGCTCAAAAGGCCTCCAAGACCTGACAGAAGAGATCAAAGAGAGCGTTAATAACACGCTATAAAACAACCAAAGCCTCTTTTATACAAAGAGGCTTTTTTTTGGCTCAGACAGCACCTGAAAAAAAAAACAATCTTTTTGGGGTGCTTTTGTAACATTTATAAAATTCTTACGTATACTTAAGAAGCAGCCTTATTGAACAGTAACGTTACCGGTTGCTATTATCTATATTACATGAGACAACTTAAAATTACCAAGCAGGTCACCAACCGGGAGACCGCCTCCTTAGACAAGTACTTGCAGGAGATCGGAAAAGTAGATTTGATTAGTGCCGAAATGGAAGTGGAACTGGCACAACGTATAAAAGCCGGTGACCAGGTAGCCCTGGAAAGACTTACCAAAGCCAACCTGCGTTTTGTCGTGTCAGTGGCCAAACAATACCAGAACCAGGGACTGACCCTGCCCGACCTGATCAATGAAGGAAACCTGGGACTGATCAAAGCAGCCAAACGTTTTGATGAAACCCGTGGGTTTAAATTTATATCCTACGCAGTATGGTGGATTCGTCAATCGATACTGCAGGCCCTGGCAGAACAGTCACGGATTGTTCGGCTGCCTTTGAATAAGATTGGCTCCATCAACAAAATAAACAAAATGTACGCTTTTTTGGAGCAGGAGAACGAACGCCCCCCTTCTGCAGAAGAAATTGCCAAGAAACTGGATATGACCATCAACGACGTTAAGGAGTCGATGAAAAATGCTGGTCGTCACGTATCTATGGATGCACCCTTGATCGAAGGAGAAGACTCTAACCTCTACGATGTACTGAACACCGGAGAATCTCCGAATCCGGATAAGTCCCTATTACACGAATCACTGAAAGTCGAAATCGAACGGGCCCTGGAAACCCTGACCCCCCGAGAAGCCGATGTGGTACAGTTGTACTTTGGCCTGGGAGACGAACACCCAATGACCCTGGAAGAGATTGGAGAAACCTTTGACCTGACCCGCGAACGGGTTCGACAGATCAAGGAAAAAGCCATCAGGCGTTTAAAACACACCTCAAGGAGTAAGATTCTAAAGACCTACCTGGGATAAACGAGTCTGGTAAAACACCTTACTATAAGCAAATAAACAACCTACGACCACTATGAGGGTCCTAGGTTGTTTTTTTATACTATTTTTGTCAAAACATTACGACCCTTATGAATACCTACATCGCCCCATCTATGTTATCCGCAGACTTTGGCAATTTGCAACGGGATATTGAAATGATCAACAACAGCGAGGCCGACTGGTTTCATATCGATGTAATGGATGGCCAGTTCGTCCCTAATATTTCCTTTGGGATGCCAGTGATCAAGGCCATCAAAAAACATGCCCAAAAAACCATGGATGTACACCTGATGATCGTTGATCCGGATCGCTACCTCGAAGACTTTAAAAAGGTCGGGGCTGATATACTGACGGTACATTACGAAGCCTGTACGCATTTACACCGAACCGTTCAGGCGATTAAAGCACTGGGTATGAAGGCAGGGGTTTCCCTAAACCCCCATAGCCCGGTGAGCGTACTAGAGGACATCATTGGCGAGCTGGACCTGGTGCTTATCATGAGTGTCAACCCCGGATTTGGCGGACAGGCCTTTATTGAAAACACCTATCAAAAAATTAGCCGCCTAAAAGCGCTGGTAGACCGAACAGGTTCCAGTGCCATCATTGAAGTAGACGGTGGTGTAAACGACCAGAATATCACGGCACTTCACAAAGCCGGGGCCAATGCCTTTGTAGCGGGAAATTTTGTGTTTTCCAATGAGAATCCTTCCCAAACCATTCAGCACTTAAAGAAACTGGTTTCCTAGCACCACCATCCCAGAGTGCCTACAATTATTGGTGAGGTTTTTCAGTATATTTTTGGCTTTTTACTTTCTTTCAGAAAGGCTTTAGCCTAAATAATGGCCAATATCTATTTTTATAAACAGCACCGTTGCTTTTTACATAGTATTTGTTAGATTTGAGAAAATTCACCACCTATGAGAAAGTCACTACGCCCCACCCTTATCGGGTTTTTCTTCTTTATCATCACCATTGTAACCTGTATACTGTTGGATACCTTATGAGCCTCTTTCCAGGCTTTTAAGACCTGTGATCACCCTGTTAGACCCGTACTTGATCCATAAATAAACCGGTAAAGCCAGGACCAACAAATAGGGCCAGGGCGTGCTTGGTGGTTCTTGGTATCTAAAAGAAGGCTGGTCTTTACCCGTGGTAAAGATTTGTTCTTTCGATCCGGTTACCAGGCGGTGGTGGTTTACTTGTCTCTCCGAAATATTACACAGTAGGGTATTGTGGATTTCTTGCAGGTGCCCACCACTGAAAAAGAGTTGGTAGGTTTCTTGGTGCTGATGCCCTTCGTCTTCCACCCGCTGAAAACCGAGGAATTTTAGGGGGGTTCCTTGCTGATCGAACAATCGTAGGTGTGTCTTTATATAGGCTTTAAAGGAGGCCTCAAAAGCAGCGCTGGCCGTGGCCTGTTCCAGTTGGGGGTCAAAGACCAACAAAGCGTTTCTCAGGGTCCAGGGAAAAGAAGCCCTCACCACAAGCCTGTCCTGCTCACTGGTGATCCTAAAAAAAGCTTCTGTACCACTGTGTGCATGGCTGTTAAAGGTTCCTGAAACGAACAAGGATATTGTCAATAGCAACTGCCTCATCCAGCGCCTAATTTAAAATCCTGGGAGGGGGTTCCTCTAAAATACCTGGGGATATGGGGGAAGGTCTCAGTAATCAGGTAATAGTAGGTGCCATTGGGGTATTCGGGGCTTAGGCCAAACCGACCATTCGCCTCGTCAAGGGTTCCCAGCCCTTCCACATATTCATAGTCGTTCGAATAGACCCCGTTGTACGTATCGCAAGGCGCATTTATTCCATCACCTGGCCTGTCACCCGATTTTAACTGATAGGAGGAAGTCATTTCAACGACGGCTGAAGTGCTGTCACCAGGATCGGTATAGGCATATTTATAATAAATTGGGAAACCATCGGCAGCATAGCCAACCAGGGTCATTTGATCCGAAGAGATGGATAGCCCCGCTAGATAGCCGGTGGGAACGGCATGGTAGTGGTACTTGCCACTGGGTTGTACATGGGCATTGTTACAGTCTAGGCCAATACGCACGTTGGTGGCCTCTAAATTCCATTCCCAGTTTACATTAGGGCTCATAATACCTTCGTGTGGAAAGGGTTCTGCCGCCACCGGGTCTAGTTCCACACCGTTTAATAGGATGCCAAAAGAGTACTGAGGCCCGGCGGAAGGGCCTGCCACTGTGGGTGAAAGCAGGGGGGTGAGCTGGGTAGCCACTTGTGGCTGGGTAGTTAGTTGATAGCTGCCAGCCTGTTCAGTAATGGCATTGGGATTTAAATGGCCAGGCATATTCCCGAAAAGACCGACCATGTGGTTTGGAATGTTGTTGGTATTGATGCTACGGGTAGTTCCTGAAATGCTTTCTGTATAGGCAGGACTAACAGACAGGGTTTGGTCGCATACACCCCTAGAGGTATCAATCAATTGATCGGATACACAGGCGACATCGGTCGAATCCTCCGACAAGCCATCTTCAGACTGACAGGCAGTGGCTATTAAAAGGAAGGTCAAAAGGGTATAGATAGTAAATTTCATAGGGGATAATCGTTGGTATATAGGTATAAGACGTCCCCTGCAATAAAAGGTTTAAAGGGCTCTCTCACTATAAACAAGCAAAGTACCTAAGAAATCAATGGCTGTAAAATGTGGGACCTGTTCGGATCCAAATCCAGGAGGCATGCTTGTAAAAAAGAAAATACTGGACAGACATACGTATTAAATACGTATTAATTGTTGGCCAGTTCCAAGGGGTTTTTCTTGATTTGTGCTATTAACACAAAAACAATCATGGATTGCCCACCAATCGAATAAATAGCCTCCCAATCACAATAAAAAACCTGGTTGCCTTCCTGGTTTGCTTGGGATTGTATATACCCGCCGTATTTTCACAAAACAGTCCCCAAGTTACTTTTCCGGCAAATATTATTATAAGTACAGGTTTTTACCAGGCCGATTTTCCATCTTTGGAAAACCACCTCCCTGAAATGCTTATAAAGAAAGTTCCCTCCTATGAAATCATCCGTAAATCTATCGGGTTGGTCTTAAACGAACAGCCGGGAAAAACTTATACTACCCTAGGGTTTAGATTGTTAGAAAATAAGTCGAAGATCGCAGTAATCCGCGGACATGCCCTTTATATAAGCATCCACCGCAAGCTCCTACAAAAGGACAGTAAACACAGTTTGTACCCAATAGCAGGACTGGAACTCAGTAAATTCAGGCTTCGACTAAGACAGGCACTGATGATAGAAGGACAGCAAGTCCCAAAAACCACAGAGATCGTCAATAAGCGATTTGCAACACTGGCGGGAGGACTGGGATACGAATACCGGATACGTGTTTTGGGACGGTACGTGTCTGTCGGAATTCGTTTGGAAAAACAGTGGCCCTTGCACCCCATACAATGGCAATATGACAGGGGTAAAAAATTGGAGAATTTTAAGGCTGACCCGGTAAAAGGGCTTGTCACAGTGGGTATGGCCCGTATCGCATTATAAGTATCAAGGCTTGTCTGTCAAAACAGCTTATAAAAACCCTAAAAAAAACGCCTAAAATAAAATTTTAGACGTTTTTTATGGTCGGGGTGAGAGGATTTGAACCTCCGACCTCCGGCACCCCATGCCGGCGCGCTAACCGGGCTACGCTACACCCCGAAATATCTTGCAATGATATTAAAGTCCGCCCGTATATCAAAGGAAAATACAAAGTATTTTTTGGGGGGTAAATCCCTTGAAAAACAGGGTGTTCAATTCGGGGTATATGCTTTCCTTCACCGTTTGAGAGACTGACCAGGCGCCTCTTAGTCCTGACAGGTCAGTGTAAAGCCTGTTTTAGCAATAAAAAGGCTTAAAGTGATTGATTTCTTTGTTCTATACCGACCAGCTTTATAGAATCATGATAAAAAATGTATTTTTCTTTTTTTAAAAACCTAAATTGGCTAAATTTAAAAGGAGCCCAAAAGCTATGGACGGTGTCTATAGTGGATATGATAAACAGAACGAAAATAATCACAAGCAGTTATGAGACTAAAAAATTGGTGTTTGACATTGTTACTGGTATGGGGAAATCTATTTTCTCAAGCGAGCACAGAAGCGATTTCACTTGAAACCAACACTGGAAAAATAGAAGGTACATTACTTTGTCCTGTAGACGCCAAAGCGGTTCCTGTCGTTTTAATTATTGCGGGGTCTGGACCCACTGACAGAAATGGAAATAACCCAATGATGACCAATAATTCACTAAAAATGTTGGCAGAAGGACTTTTTGAAAACAACATAGCGTCTGTTAGGTATGATAAACGGGGAGTTGGACTAAGCAACAATGCCGGCTTACAGGAAAGTGACTTACGCTTTGAGAATTATGTTGACGATGCTAAAGGATGGGTAGATTTACTTGCCAAAGATGCCAGATTTTCTGAAATTATTGTCCTGGGGCATAGTGAAGGTTCTTTGATTGGAATGATCGCTTCACAAAATAAAGAGGTAAAAAAGTATATTTCCCTAGCAGGGGTCGGGGTTCCTGCCGGAGAGTTGTTAAAAGAGCAGCTAAAAGCGCAGCCTGCCTTCGTTTTAGATCAAGCTTTGCCAATTATTGAAAAGCTAGAACGCGGAGACACCGAAGAAAATATACCTCCAATGCTTTACTCGCTTTTTAGAACGAGTGTACAGCCATATTTGATTTCATGGTTTAAATACAACCCTCAGAAAGAAATTGAAAAACTTAGTATACCTGTTTTAATTCTTCAGGGAACTACAGATATCCAAGTGAGTGTTTCGGATGCAGAGAAATTGGCGAATGCAAATAAAAAAGCAGAACGGCAGCTAATTGAAGGAATGAATCATATACTCAAAAAAGCAGGCAGTGACAGACAGAAAAATATTCAGACATATAATATGCCTGATTTACCATTAAAAAAGGAATTGATAGACATCCTTATAAAATTTATAGTGGAAAAATAAAAGGGGGGTAATTAAATAAAAAACACCACTAGCAACTAACGTGTTTTTGTTTGCGTGTCATTGAATATTCTAAATTCTGTGTAATAAGGTGCTATATACCTAAGTATGTTCGGAATGTACTGCTGTCTATATGGTGTTGTTATTGTCGCTGCTTTCATAACTTTATTAAAGCCCTATTAATAATACCCTCGTTATTGTCTATGTGCATTGCCCAATACTCATAATCACCTAATTGATAATATGTGTACCATCTATGATAGAACAACCTCTTTACTTCAATTTTTAGCAATTACTTAATTATATCAAGTTGTAAAAAATCCAAAATACCCAAAAAATGCAGCAAAAACAAAGATTAATAACTTGATATATTTTTGGTTTTCTGCTTTTAATATTGCGGTTTTATAGGTAGTAAACATTTGTGGAAATACAATTAGTATAATTCCTTTTAAAAGTGATAGGCATCCAAATATTGTAATAACTACTCTCCAATCAGAATTCCAGTAATTGTGAAATTCCAAAATCAAAAATCCAAAGACGATAGCCATAAATCCACCGAGTAAAAGATAAGAAGAATTATCAACTAATTTTTGAAGTTCTTCTTTATAATATTTGCTACTAAACAGCAATCCAAAGAAAAATGAAAGATAAACTGTTGCGAAAATTCTTGCTATTAATATTGATGTTTCCATTTTTATACTATTTTATTTTCAATCTATATTAGTGTAGTTTTTCTCTTATTTATCACATATTTCATATTCCTTTTATTATTGACCTCTCTTGGCAATAATGCACAACCCATAAGAGAC
>JASMME010000019.1 GCA_030748365.1 Lutibacter sp. | reverse complement strand
CACCGTGGACAAAACAAGAAGATTTGCTTAAAAAAGCAGAGAATAAAACCCTAAAAACTGAAAAACAGAAAGAATCTCAGAAAAAACAAATTAAAAAGATTAAACTACAAATCAAGAAACAAAAAAATAAGCAAAAAGAACGAAATGATAATGTAAAATTAACATAGAACCCCCGCATTGTTAGCATCGCCACAATGACTGAACAGCCTTTGTTAAAAGGGTTACAGATTTTTTTATAGCTTTACCAAAAAAATTGTTATGCGAAGAAAAACTACCCTTTTCTTCTGTATGCTCGTGGCTGGTACCCTGTGGGCACAGGAGATTTTTATCAATGAATTACATTATGACAACCAAGGGGACGATGATGGTGAAGGTTTTGAAATAGCCGGACCGGCCGGTACTGATCTAGAAGGTTATAGGGTACTATTGTACAATGGGAGCAATGGTAAATCTTATGGACTCGAAGAAACTTTAACTGGTACCATAGATGATGAAGGGAGTGGCTATGGCGCCCGCTGGTTTCCCAAACAAAAAATTCAAAATGGCCCCAAGGATGCCCTGGCGCTGGTGGATCCTGAGGGTCAGGTACTCGAATTTATAAGCTATGAAGGTGTTGTAACTGCCATAACCGGGCCGGCAACCGGCATGACGTCTACAGATATAGGGGTTAAGGAATCGGACAAAACCCCTGTGGGTCATTCACTGCAACGAGCAAAGACTGGTTGGCGGTCTCCTCTTCCCAAAACCGAGGCATTTCTTAATGAAGGGCAGGGATTATTGGTGCCTGTTACCACGGTGCCCTATTTTTTGATTTATCCAAACCCAGCCAGCGGAGGCCATATTACCATTAAAACAACCAATTTCGCCAGCTTACAAGTCAGCATTTATTCGGTGTTGGGCAAGGTTGTTTACCAACAGCGTTTTCAAGCTGGCTCCTTGATCAATATAGAAAACCTGTCAGAGGGAATCTATTTTTTAGAAGTAAAACAAGGAAATAGCCAAGTGACTAAAAAACTGTTAATCAAGTAGGGGTGTATTCCCACAAGTGTTGTGCTGAGAAATGCTGTCAAATATGAATATAAAGCCAGATTTTACAAATATTCTTTTTCTCGACATAGAGACCGTGCCTGAAGTAGAAACTTACCAGGACCTTCCTGTGTATAAGCAGGCTTTGTTTGCCGAAAAGACCCATTACCAGCGTCGCGATCAATACACCCCGGAGGCCTTTTACGAGCGTGCCGGTATTTGGGCTGAGTTTGGAAAGATTGTTTGTATCTCTGTAGGCTATTTTAGTGGGCTAGCCCCCGCTGCTTTTCGGATCAGGTCTTTTTATGGCAATGAACGAAGCATATTGCAGGATTTCGGCGCTTTACTCCAGACTCATTTTAGCCGACCTGCCCAGGTATTATGCGCCCATAACGGCAAGGAGTTTGATTTTCCCTATATCGCCAGGAGGATGATTATCCATCAGTTAGCCCTGCCAGAAAAACTACATTTATTTGGTAAAAAACCCTGGGAGGTGCCACATTTAGACACCATGGAATTATGGAAATTTGGTGATTATAAACACTATACTTCCTTAAAGTTGCTAAGTGACGTGTTGGGTATACCCTCTCCAAAAGATGATATTGATGGTAGCGAGGTGGCAAGGGTCTTCTACCAAGCAAAAGACATTGACCGAATCGTTGCTTATTGTGAGAGGGATACCCTTACTGTTGCGCAGTTACTACTCCGTTTTTGTAATAAACCCCTGATTCAGACCTCAAACATACGCTATTTGACAGTGGCCCATGGATAGCTACCATAAAAAAAGAACCGCCAAAAGCGGTTCTTTTTTAAAGGTGTTAGTTTGCGCTTATTGTTTCTGTATCTTAATAGATACCGGAAGCTCCAGGTGAACCGTAGCCAGGTACATTCCAGCGGGTTGCCCTTCGAGGTTAATATATGCCTTTCCGTTATTCACTTCGTACTCCCTTGCCGAGATTAGTTGGCCATGAACATTGTACAGGGAAATGGTCACATTGTTTATATCAGCGTCTACTGGAAGTTCCAGGGTAAGCATGCCTTCGGTAGGGTTTGGATACCTTACCAAATCCGTAACAGCTACGATTTTTGTCAGGCTTCCTTCACAAGAAATATCAGAACTTATTTCCACGATGTCTCCCTGGTTCGCTTTTACACTAAAAGATTTAGAGGAAGTTTCAAGCACCTTGTTTTGGTTGACAAAAACACTGTAAGGAGCTGTTCCTGCCTGTATTTCAACAGCAATATGTCCGTCCTGAACACTTGTTTTCCCGGTAACACTATTGCTTTCAGTAATGTTGGTGGTATGGCACTGCTCATAGTTTTGTGCTGGAATTGTAAAGCAGATTGTATAAACACCAGGTGCCATATTTTCCAGGGTCAGGGCATTGTTTGTCAAGGAATAGTCCGTTCCGTTTACTGTGACCACGTAATTGTGGCTTGCCACCGCACTGATTTCAATTTGACCGTTGTTTTGGTCAGGACAGCTCTCCCCAATAACCGTTATGTTAAAGTTGTCAACAGGCAGGGTCAAACATCCGGAGGTATTCACACTGCTTCCAGCGGGTGTATTCGGACAAAGATCCATATCGTTCATTACCCCGTCACCATCATCATCCAGTTGACTCTCTGCACAACCGTTGTCATTTACATTTTCTCCAGTGGGTGTGTTGGGACAATCGTCTACATTGTTCATTATTCCGTCACCATCATCATCCAGTTGGCTCTCTGCACAACCGTTGGGGTTTACAGCTTCTCCAGCGGGTGTATTCGGGCAGATGTCATTTTCGTTGGCAATACCATCACCATCATCATCCACAAAAGGCGTACCGCAGATTTCAATACTCCAACTGTCCAGGGTGCCTGTGTCACCAGCTCCTGAATCAACTACTATCAAGGTCCAGTCACCGATGGAATTAGTCCCGTTAAAGTCAGTGAGGTTACCCTCTGGTCTGAAGCTACCAGTAAAAGGCGCACTGCCTTCCGTAATAGAGTCATCTGCACTGTCATCAAAGACAGTGTTGGTATAGTTGGCCCCACTACTTCCATTGTTGGAGGACAGTTCTACAGAAATTCCTTGTGGATTCCTAAGGACGAGGGTTAAATCACCCGCCCAGGCAATATAAGAGATGTTTACCGTCACATTTACATCAATCACATTCTTGTTTTCAGCAATGTTTATTGTTGAACTTATCCCTTGGGGATTGTTATCTGGAACATCAAAGGGGGTATCGCTCGCAGTGCCGACATCACAGGTGGTATTAGCGGTGGTAAAACTGAAAACAGTCGAATAATCGCTATTTCCTCCGCAGATACCCAGTACCTTCACCCGCCAGTAATAGGTAGTATTGGCTTCTAGCAGGGTGGCCAAGTAACTATTTGTTGTGGGGCTGCCTGTTTCTACCGTGTTGGTAAAACTGTTATCGGTGGCAATCTCTATCGTATAGTTCGCTGCACTGACATTTTCTGTCCAGGAAAGGGTATAAGGCAATAAAAAGCCGGTAATTCCATCAGCTGGTGCTGTAAGTGTCGGCGCGGATAGCGAGGTGTTATATACCGCTAAATCCAGGACATGTTCCTTTGTAAGACTCTCGGAACTACCGGTAACCGTCATCGCATGATTTCCGGTCATTCCACTGTCTAGTCCACTTACCGTCATAGTTACCGACGTACCGTCTGCATTGGCAGTGGATGGGTCGAAGCTAACAGTACTCCCCGCAGGATTCCCTATAGCGCTAAAAGTAGTGGTTTCTCCAAAACCAGCATAGGTATGGTAAGTGAATGTATGGGTAGCGTCTCCTGGTAAGCAGGCTTGGGCAGTGTCACTGTCGAAGTCCATTGTAAAATCCGGTAAAGGAATTCCACAAATATCTAGACTCCAACTCTCAAGTGTTCCGGCATCAGCATTGTAATAATCTACCACCTCTAAGGTCCACGTTCCTGCTGACTCTTTTCCGTCAAAACCACTCAAGGCATTGGCTGGGGTGGCAGTTCCGGTGACGGGGGTTTCGCAGCTGATACTGGCTCCTGCCTCATCATCATAGGTAATGCTGATATTGTCATTACTTCCACATTGCCGGTCAAACAATACAATTCTTGTCTCATCAGGGGCGATTAGGGAAATAACCAGGTCTTCCACATAGCTGTGCGTGACATTGACGGTCACATTGACATCGGAAATGGTCTTGTTTACCGGGAAAGTGATTGTTGAGTTCAGCGGGCTGCCAGCCTGGTTGTTTCCTGCGCCATCAGGGATGGCTACTGGTGTGTTTATGGCACTTACAGAATCACAGGTGATATTGGCTGTGGTAAAAGCATATACCCCAGTGTACCCGCTATCGCCTCCGCAATTATTGGTTCCCTTAACCCTCCAGTAGTAACTGGTGTTGGCAACCAGCGCAGTAGGTTGGTAGGTATTGCTACCTGTTGTTGTGGATTCAACAATACTGGCAAAACCACTGTCAGTGGCGATGTCTATGGTATAGGTTACCACATTTACATCTGCCTCCCAACTCAATAAAACATCATTAGATAGCAAGTCAACAGCGCCATCTGCCGGTGCATTGAGCACAGGTGTTGCTATGTTGGACGAATAGACTTGCAGGTTCACAGCGGTTGTTTTGTTAATGGTGGTCGACGTACCCGTAACGTCAATCTGGTGGCTACCGACCATGCTGGTCTCAATACCACTGAGTGTCATAGTAACGGTGGTGCCGTCCGTGGTTGCCGTAGCGGGATTAAAACTAACAGTAGTGCCATCAGGGTTTCCGGAAGCCGTAAAAGCAGCCTCCTCATCAAAGCCCAGGAAGGTGTTGTAGGTAAAGGTGTAGTCCACACTCGTCGGTGCACAAGCAGCTAGAGAATACTGGTCAAAGCTCATGATGAATTCAGAAGCTTGAACCGCAATATCGGAGGTATTTAAGGTATAGAATATATTGTCATCAGCCACAATCTTAATCCGTCCGTTGGTGGTGGTTTCATTCGGTGCGATTACATCATAAGAGCCATTATTAGCTATATTGGAAGCCAGGGTAATGGGGAAGGTATTTCCACCATCTGTGGAAAACAGGATACTTACGGTGTCACAGTTAACTGGCGCACTGTCTGTACCCGCTACGTCCCAGGTGATGGTTTGTGCTGTTCCTGCATCCCAGTTTTCAGCACTGGCCTGTGAGGAGACCACAAAGGGCCCACTAGCACCGTCCACACTTACAATCATATCGTCACTGTTGTTTTGTCCGCCACCGGCTACATTGTCCCGTACGGTCAACCTAAAAGTTAGGTCCCTCGATACGGTTGGTACAGCCTCCCACTGGCTGGTGGTATTGCCTGTGAGCACCGTTTCCATTTTGGGGAAGTACCGGTATTTTTCGACAATAGGGGGAAAAGAACGAAAAGCCACCCCGCTGGTTTCTGTAGGGCTCGGAAAGGTATGGGCCGCATTGTTTTCATCGAACTGCTCCCAGCAAAATGTCAGTGCATCGTCGTCTGCGTCTGTTCCGTCACCGGTCAGTACAAAAGGGGTTCCTCCAGGAATGGTGTAATCGCTGCCTGCATCTGCCGTAGGTGTGTTGTTTCCGGTAGCTGTGTCTGTCTGGCAGGTAGTTGTTTTGATATAATCGGTTACTTGTTTTATAGAGGCCGCATGAAAGTACGGATCAGAGTGGTCCTGTACATCGGTGGCACCCGTAATACCGGCATACCCCATGATGGTGGAACCACTTCCTGGTTCCATCTGTGTACCTGTTCCTCCCTCACTACCTTGTGTAAAGGTGTGGTTGGCACCAAACTGGTGTCCCATTTCATGGGCTACAAAATCGATGTCAAAATTATCCCCTTCAGGGCTTGAGAAGGAAGTGATGCCACTCCCTTTTTGACCATCTACACAGACACAACCGATACAACCGGCATTACCAGCATCAGCCCCTTGCTGAACCAGGTGTCCAATATCGTAGTTTTCTTCGCCAATTTCAGCGGTCAGAGTTGCCTGTAACTCACTGTTTGGATTGCTTCCATAAGGATCGGTAGCCGGGTCGGTATAAATAACATCATCGGTATTGGCAATGAGTACCATGGTCGTATTGAAATCAATTTCAAACACGCCGTTTACCCGGGTCATGGTGGCGTTGATGGCTGCCAAGGCAGCTTCCTTGGTGCCCCCGAAGTATTGGGTGTATTCACCATCGGCAGACATGGCCAAGCGGTAGGTTCTTAAAATGCCGTCATCGGCGTTTTTTAAGCTATAAGAACTGCTTGTCTTCTTTTGTTGTACGGCATCCTCCACCAGGCATTCGAAGGTTTTAAGGTCGGTCCTGTCACCTTTGTCAAAGACAATGTATTGAGTAGCCTCTTTTGTATAAGGCTCTATGATGGTCGTGGCTGCACCAGGTCGGCGTACCATCCCCTTGAATCCCAAGGGCGATACACTAAAACGGATGCTTGCACCGGGATGGTCTAGTCCCTTACCGGCATAGGAGCGGATACTGGGGTATTTGGCCTGTAGTTCCGGGGCCATTACAGAGGCTTCTACCACCTCAAAACGTTCCAGCACTCCCCTTTCATTCGGGAACTGCAGTACCATCTTTTTGCTGCCTTTTTTCGCTCCGCGCTGTGGGGCTTTTACAAGGGTGTTTTTTAGCTCATTGACTCGAAGCGTAAAGAGCCTATAGTCGCGGGGTTTTGTTTCCTTAAAAAGTGTTTTGGCAGTGCTTGCCTCACTTTTGTCAATGGCTGTCCAAAGTGGACTCTTTTCTTGGGCTTGTAAGGCAAGGCCAACAGTAAGGCAGCAAAGGACTAAGCAAATTTTAGAAGGGTAAAAAAATCTCATCATGGCATAAATTTTAGTATATATTCAACCACCACCAATGTTGGTTGAATTTAGACCAACAGGCTGTTATTCATTTAGTTGAAATTATAATTAGACATATATTCGTTATAAAAACCTTTATCATAGCAGCAAGGTTCACAAAGGTACGATTTTTATAAATTCTATTTTACCCCTTTATCGTACTATATTTACACATATCTGTCATTTTGTATAAATTTTAAGGGTATGGACTTGCTTTTAAACTTATGGGTGTGTTGATTAAATGGTTACTTTTGTCGAACATGTACGATTCAAAACTTTTCGAACGTGAAGATTTATAGAAACCAGGCGTCTTTTAAGGCTACAGAAAAGACTTATATTACCATAGGCACCTTTGACGGTGTTCATATAGGCCATCAAAAAGTCCTGAAAACCCTGATCGATGAGGCCAGGGAAAACAAAACCACCCCACTGTTACTGACTTTTTTCCCCCATCCACGAATGGTGCTACAGCAGGATGTTGAACTCAAGTTGATCAACACCCTTGACGAACGGATTCAATTGCTTGAGAGTACGGGCCTGGAACAGCTCTTTATCCATCCTTTCTCCAAGGATTTTGCCAGGCTGTCTGCCCTGGATTTTGTCCGATCTTTATTGGTCAATACCCTACATGTTTCCAAGTTATTTATTGGCTATGACCATCATTTTGGTAAGAACAGGGAGGGCAATTACGAGCAATTGGAAGATTATGCCCATACCTACGATTTCGAAGTAAGTGAGATATCCGAACAAGACATTGACAATATCGCGGTAAGTTCCACCAAGATCCGCAAAGCCCTTGATACAGGTGATATAGAAAGGGCAAACCGTTATCTAGGCTATCCTTTTATGTTGACCGGTACGGTGGTAAAGGGAAAAAGCTTGGGTAAGACCATCGGTTTCCCAACGGCCAACCTGTATATAGAAGAATCCTATAAACTGATTCCAAAAACAGGGGCTTATATCGTACAGGCTACTATAGACCAACGCCTTGTTTATGGCATGATGAACATAGGGTATAAACCTACACTGGGTGGTGATACGCAAACCATTGAGATTCATTTTTTTAATCTTCAACAAGACCTGTACGGCCAAAAAATTCAGGTACAAGTCTTGAAGTTTTTACGGGCAGAAGAGAAGTTTAACTCGGTAGAGGCACTGAAAAAACAACTCCAGACAGACCGGCTCAATGCCCAGTCCTTTATAAAACAACGCAAGCCATTACATCCCTGAATATCTAAGGAAGCATGCCCTGGTTTTAAGCGCAATTCCTTACATTTGCCCTGAAGCAATCCGCTTTGCAACAAACAAGGAAAGCGGGTTTAATAAAACCGACAAGAAGCATGTTACAAATTGCATTTATCAGGGCGCATCGGGAAGTGGTCATCAAAGGCCTTCTAAAACGAAATATTGCGGGCGCTGAGACTTTGGTCTCCAAAACACTTGAGGCTGATGAGATCAGAAGAACTACCCAGGCAACACTGGATGCTGTGTTGGCAGAATCCAATAAGTTGTCAAAAGAGATCGGTCTTTTTTTTAAAGCTGGCGAGCACCAGAAAGCCACCTTGTTAAAGCAAAAAACAACCCAGTTAAAGGAACAATCCAAGGCGCTTACAGCCCAGCTACAGAAAAATGCTACAGCCCTACAGGACTTGTTATACCAGCTTCCTAATATTCCCAACCAACTGGTACCATCGGGAAGTACTGAAGAAGACAACGAAACCGTTTTTGAAGAAGGCGCTATCCCTGATCTGTTTGAAGGGGCCCTGCCTCATTGGGAACTCGCCAAAAAATACGACATTATCGACTTTGAACTGGGAAACAAGATTACCGGAGCCGGCTTTCCCGTATACAAAGGAAAAGGGGCCCGGTTGCAACGTGCCCTGATCAATTTCTTTTTAGATCAAAATACAGCAGCAGGGTACCAGGAGGTACAGGTGCCGCACTTGGTCAATGAGGCTTCCGGATACGGAACCGGTCAGTTGCCCGATAAAGAGGGGCAGATGTACCATGTTACCGAAGACAATTTAGACCTAATACCCACTGCCGAGGTTCCAGTGACCAATCTCTATCGGGATGTCTTGTTAAAGGAAAACGATTTCCCCATTTTACACACTGGTTATACACCTTGTTTTAGGCGTGAAGCAGGTTCCTATGGCGCTCATGTTCGTGGTTTAAACCGTTTACATCAGTTTGACAAAGTCGAGATTGTACGTATAGAGCACCCAGACAAATCATACCAGGCCCTGGACCTTATGGTTGACCATGTCAAGGATATTTTACGCGCCCTGGGGCTGCCGTACAGAATCTTACGACTCTGTGGGGGTGATCTGGGCTTTACCGCGGCCCTAACCTATGATTTTGAGGTCTATTCCACCGCACAATCCCGCTGGTTGGAGATCAGTTCGGTATCCAATTTTGAAACCTTCCAAGCCAACCGTTTAAAGTTGCGTTTTAAGAACAAACAAGGGAAAAGTGAATTGGCCCATACACTGAATGGAAGTTCATTGGCTTTGCCCAGGGTATTGGCCGGGTTGTTGGAAAACTGCCAAACACCCGAAGGCATTGTGATTCCCGAAGTACTGGTACCGTATTGCGGTTTCGACAAGATAGATTAATATCTGGAAAAGCCCTTTATAACAATCGGTGCTTTGTGGAGGATTCACAGCGGTAATAAATCCATAATAAACAGCGTATGTATAGTTACAACATAACAAGCAGTTTGGACCCGTCTATCCACGAATCCTGGATGCACTGGATGACCACCAAACACATTCCGGAAATCTTGTCTTCCGGAACTTTCAACAAGGTGGTTATCTGTCAGGTTTTGACAGATGCAGCCCAAGGAGGACTGACCTATGCTGTCCAGTATTCGACAGATTCTCTGGAAGCACTTGAACGCTATCAGCGGGCGGAAGCTCCTAAGCATCAGGCAGCCGTACAAGAGCGGTTTAAAGACAAAGCCCTTATGTTTGATTCCATACTAAAAAGGGTGGTGGAAGCAAGCACCGACTAATTTTTTAAGAACGATATGAGCGTACGTGCCAAAAAACACTTGGGACAACATTTTCTGACAGACGAACGGATTGCTGCTGACATCGCTGATGCCCTTACCCACAATGGGTACCAAAGGGTGCTGGAAATAGGCCCTGGTATGGGTGTTTTGACCAAGTATTTGTTGCGCAAACCTTTTACAACCCATGTGATTGAGATTGACCAGGAATCCGTGGCTTATCTGGAAGCACAGTATCTAAATCTGCACGGACGCATCATACCCGGCGATTTTCTAAAGATTGACTTGCCAGCCTTCTTCGGCGATGAACCCCTGGCCATTGTCGGAAACTTCCCCTATAATATTTCTTCTCAAATCGTCTTTAAAGTTCTTGAAAACCGCCAACAGGTTCCAGAGCTTACAGGGATGTTTCAAAAAGAGGTCGCACAGCGTATTGCGGAAAAAGAGGGTAGTAAAAAGTATGGAATTTTATCCGTACTGACCCAGGCGTTTTACGAGGTGTCGTATTTGTTTACCGTGCCCCCTTCTGTGTTTCGACCCCCACCCAAGGTAGATTCGGGGGTCATTCGGATGGTCCGAAAAAACACGCGTCTTCCGGTCAGTGAGCCGCTCTTTTTCAAGGTGGTGAAAACCGCTTTTAATCAAAGGAGAAAAACACTACGGAACAGTTTAAAACCCATGAATTTATCGGATAGTTTAAGAGAAGATACTATCTTTGCGAAACGTCCGGAACAATTGTCAGTTCAGGCATTTATAGAACTAACGTCTAAAATAGCCAACGATGTCTTTTGAAATGACCAAATCATACCTTCAGAAAATTCAGCAGCTCATCGCTGATGGAAAAGACACCCCTCTCTTGACTTCGCTGAAGGATGTACACTACGCTGACGTTGCAGAAATCATTGAAGAACTGACCACTAAGGAGTCGCTCTACCTAATCAAACTTTTGGACAGCGACAAGACCTCTGACGTCATTGCGGAACTCGATGAAGACACCCGAGAGAAGATCCTAAAAGGCCTTTCTTCCAAAGAGATTGCAGAAGAAATAGACGCTTTAGATACCGATGACGCCGCTGACATTATTGCGGAACTTCCCGAGGCACAAAAAGCCGCGGTGATTTCCCAACTCGAGGATGCTGAGCATGCCAAGGAAATTGTAGAACTCTTAAGCTATGATGAACACACCGCTGGAGGGCTTATGGCCAAAGAACTGGTAAAAGTCAACCACAACTGGAACGTGCTAACCTGCGTCAAACAAATGCGTATACAGGCAGAAGCAGTAACAAGGGTGCATTCCATTTATGTAGTTGACGATGCGGAAAAATTGATTGGTAGGCTTTCACTCAAAGACCTCTTGACCACCTCTACCAAAACAGCGATCAAGGATGTATTTATCAGAAAAGTAGACTCTGTCAATGTACACGATGACGCAGTAGATGTGGCGAAGATCATGCAAAAATACGACTTGGAAGCCATTCCTGTGGTGGATGAAATGGGCCGTCTGATGGGTAGGATTACGATTGATGACATTGTAGACGTTATCAAGGAGGAAGCAGAAAAAGACTACCAACTGGCTGCCGGTTTGGTGGAAGATGTAGAAGCCGATGACAGTGTATGGACACTTACCAGGGCCCGATTGCCCTGGCTGGTCTTGGGCCTGATAGGGGGGCTTGGAAGTGTATTTATCATGGAGGGTTTTGAAGAAGCACTTAACAGTTATAAAGAACTTTTTTACTTTACCCCACTGATTGCGGCGATGGCCGGAAATGTAGGGGTTCAATCCTCTGCCATTGTCGTTCAGGGACTGGCCAATGATATTATCAAGGGAAGCTTGCTAAACCGCTTATTAAAAGAGATTGGCCTAAGCCTGATCAACGGCCTGGTTTTAGGGATGCTAATCATCCTATTCGGATCACTGATGCAACTGCCGCTGATTTTTAGTTTTACGGTGGCAGTCTCCATGCTCGCTGTGATTATCATCGCCTCGCT
>JASMME010000199.1 GCA_030748365.1 Lutibacter sp. | reverse complement strand
GATGATGTGATTATTGTGTCTGGTCACAACTTGGGTACGGCCCCCATTGAAGATGCCGTCAATGAACATCCGGCCGTTGCAGAATCAGCCATTGTTGGTTTTCCGCACGATGTAAAAGGAAATGCGCTGTATGGTTATGTCATCTTAAAAGAGACCGGTGAAGGTCGTAACCACGACAACCTGCGCAAAGAGATCAACCAGATTATTACGGAACATATTGGTCCCATTGCAAAGCTGGATAAAATACAGTTTACACAAGGGCTTCCCAAAACACGCTCAGGTAAGATTATGCGACGTATTTTACGTAAAATAGCCACTAAGGATACCACCAACCTGGGTGATACGAGTACCTTGCTCAACCCCGAGGTGGTACAAGATATCATAGCAGGTTCTTTGGCATAAAGAACCACGTAATTTGCCGCTTTAAAAAGTGTCTTTTATGCTTTGAAGTACCCATGGATAGTAGTCCTTTCCATGGGGGGCAAAGTCTCCCTTGTTTTTGATGATGTCTGTCCTCAGTTGCTCAAGGGGTACCAAGCGGATAGCAGCGACTTCTGTTTTTTGTAAGGTACAGCTGTTTGTCTCAATGTTGACCTGACAGTAATACACATGGTGTAGTTCGTGGTCTATAAGGCTTGGGTGGTGTTCAATTTTATTGTTGACAGTGCCAATATAAACCAGGTCTCTAGGTTTTATCAACAAGCCGATTTCCTCTTCCGTTTCTCTCACTACCGCCTTTTCTGGACTTTCTCCGCTAGCGACATGACCTGCCACCGAAACATCCCACAAACCGGGAAAGGTCTCTTTGGAAGTAGCTCTTTGCTGAATCAGAATCTCTTGGTGCTCATTGACAATCCATAGGTGCACACTGGCGTGTAGCAAACCCTTTTTATGGGCATGAGATTTGAGGCAGCTCTTCCCTGTTTTCTCAGCGTTTGCATCTAAGATGTCAACCCATTCATCCATTTGTAAAAAAGACCGCATTGGCGGTCTTTAAAGTTAGTCAAAATAACTGAATGTTTCTCCAGTCTTTATTTGTTGTAAGGTTTCGTAAATCAGTCGTATTACATTTTCTACATCACTTTTGTCCACCATTTCCACCGTGGTGTGCATATAGCGCAGGGGCAGTGAGATGAGTGCTGAAGGCACTCCGCCATTGCTGTACGCAAAGGCATCAGTGTCGGTACCCGTTGAACGAGAGGATGCCAGGCGTTGGAATGGAATTTTATGGGTCTGGGCAGTTTCTACAATTAGGTTGCGCAACCTGTTTTGTACTGCAGGTGCATAGCTGATCACAGGCCCTTCTCCAGATTTGATCTCTCCTTCTTTCTTTTGATTGATCATTGGGGTAGTGGTATCGTGGCACACATCGGTGACAATAGCGATATTGGGTTTGATTGTATGGGTGATCATTTCAGCGCCGCGCAATCCAATCTCTTCTTGTACAGAGTTGGTTATGTAGAGGCCGAAAGGAAGGCTTGTCTTATTTTCTTTAATCAGGCGGGCTACTTCAGCAATCATAAAACCGCCCATTCTGTTGTCCAGGGCCCGGCAGACATAATTTGTTTTGTTCAGGATAAAGAATTCATCGGGATAGGTAATGACACAACCCACATGGACACCCAAGGCTTCCACGTCTTCTTTCTTTTTACAGCCAACATCGATAAAAATATTGTCCAACTTGGGGGTTTCTTCCTTCTCTTTGAGTCTGGTGTGAATGGCGGGCCATCCGAATACTCCTTTGACGATGCCTTTATCAGTATGGATATTCACTACTTTGGAAGGAGCGATCTGGTGGTCGCTACCACCATTTCTGATAACGTAAATCAGTCCTTCGGGGCTGATGTAGTTCACATACCATGAAATTTCATCGGCATGGCCTTCGATGACCACCTTGAAAGGGGCTTCTGGATTGATTACCCCCACAGCCGTACCATAGCTGTCCGTGATAAAGGTATCTACATAAGGCCGTAGATAGTCCATCCAAATTTTTTGTCCGCTGCTTTCGTACCCGGTAGGGGCGGCGTTGTTTAAATATTTTTCTAAAAAAGCGATTGATTTATCAGGTAACATCCTCTTGGTCATTTTTGTTTAGAGAGCGAAGATACTAAAATCAAATGAGTGCAAAAAGTGAAAATCCCCTGCCTGATTGTGTCATAAATTGTACATTTGAAACCAGGTTGAAATGCCGGGCTTATAAAAGAGCCTTTGGTAGTTGGGAGGCGCCCAATCGAAGTAGTGGTTGGTAAATTCCCACTGACCGAAGGTAAATATAATAATACATGACAGATGCTACCTATTCATAGAATCGGGATTTTCTTTCTTTTTTTAGGAACTGCGTTTACCGTATTTTCCCAGCAGAAACTTGTCGCTGATTCGCTCGGACTCTCCGGTAGGTATATCATTTTCGAGGGGGACACCTTATTAGTAGAGCTGGAGGAAATGATGTTGCTCAGGAAGCCTACATTTAAAACAAGTTATGACCGGCGTTATTATTATTGGTTTCGAAAAAAAACACTTAAGGCCTATCCTTATGCCAGGATGGCTGCTGATAGGCTTGCCGTTATCAATCAGCGTCTGGAAAACATCCAGTCGAAACGCCGGCGAAAGAAATACACCCGAAGACTTCAGAAGTATCTCGAAGGAGAATTTACTGACCAGCTAAAAAAACTGACACGTACAGAAGGGCGTATCCTAATCAAGCTGATCCATCGACAAACTGGTCAAACCACCTATGAGCTGGTTAAAGATCTTAGAACCGGCTGGAAGGCTTTTTGGTACCAGTCGACGGCCCGGCTTTTCAAATTGTCTTTAAAGGAGACCTATAATCCCGAGCAGGTTCGGGAAGACTTTTTAATCGAGGACATTCTGCAGCGCGCCTTCGTTGCGGGTATCTTGGAAGAGCGGCCCGCTAAGGTGCCCTTTGATTATTTAGGGTTGACCAGAAAATACTTGGAAGCACCCAGACCAGGCGATAAAAAGTGATTGAGAAAATACTTGGTAGTCTCCTTAAAAAACAGTAAATTTATCTCCCTTTTTTTGGGAAGCCTCATTTTTTTAAAATGTCCTTGAAGGCTAATCTACGTTAAATCAGTCCTTAGCGATTGTTGACAAGTTTGTCTTTAAAAAAATGTTTAAAAAAGGCTTGTCAGGAATAAAAAAGGGCTTACATTTGCCACCGCTAACGGCGATATACGTTGGCTACGATCCTAGACATAGCGTGCAAAGAGTAGTTTTACGAGCGGTCCTTATCGGTTTTTTATAGGGATAAAAGCCCTTGTAAAACGGCGATTACTCATCGATACTATTTTTACTAAAAAATAAATAAAAAAAAGCCAATTAATATTTGGTGAATTAGTAAAAGCTTTATAGATTTGCACCCGCCAAAACGGCGAATAATTGCCGAGTGAGAAAGGCATTA
>JASMME010000198.1 GCA_030748365.1 Lutibacter sp. | reverse complement strand
AGAAAAGGCACGCTATACTTACAAAAAATGAAAGATACCATGCTGGTATCAGTGGATTCTGTACACCTGGAAGGGACAAATACTTTTAGCCTGAGCGATCAGATAGAAAGTCCTGAGGTCTATTTTATACAACTGAATAAATCTCCTGAAAAAAGGGTCTTCTTTTTTGGGGAGAAAGGCGATATTGGTGTTACAACCTCCCTTGAAAAATTTGCTACTTCTGTAAAAATAACCGGCTCTGACAACCAGGTTCTATGGGAGCAGCACCAAAAAATGCTTCAAAAGTTCAACAATAAACAACTCGATTTTTTTAAGGCGCGGTTTGAAGCGCAAAAAGCCAATGATGCTGGGTTGCTAACTGATATTGAGGAAAAGGAACGTAGGTTGATTCGCTCAAAATACCTGTATGCAACCAATTTTGCCATTAGTCATTCAGATACTGAACTGGCCCCCTATATCGCACTGACCGATTTGCGTTATGCGACCATACAACTCTTAGACACTGTTAACAATTCGCTGTCAACCAGGGTCAAAGCATCCAAATACGGCCAGGAACTGGATGCCTTTATCAAAAGAATACGAAGTAACGAACCCTAAACCTACTAGATTTTTGAGGTAAATCTGTAACATATTGGTGAGTCCGTATACCAATTATATACCAAACTGAATTTGTGACCAAAGAACTGGAACATCAATTTATTGCTGAGTTCGAAAGACATCAAAATGTCATTCACAAGATCTGCCGCATCTACACCAACCACCAGGATGCACACAATGACCTGTTCCAGGAAATCACCATCCAACTATGGAAGGCCTATCCCAAATTCAGGAGGGAGGCAAAATTCAGTACCTGGATGTACCGCATAGGTTTGAATACTGCCATTACCCTCTACAGAAAGCGACAAAAAAGAATACGAACCCAGGCGTTCGATACTGAACTGCTCAAACTGGAGGCAACAGAATACGACGCCAACCAGGAAGCACAACTGACACTCTTATACAAAGCCATTCACCAGCTATCAGATATTGACAAGGCACTTGTTTTTCTCTACCTGGAAGAAAAACCCTACAAAGAAATATCCGAAACACTGGGTATGTCGGAAGTGAATGCCCGTGTAAAAATGAACCGAATTAAAAAACGGTTAAAAAAACTTTTAAATCCCTAAGGTATGGAAGGATTGGATTTACTCAAAAGAGACTGGAAAAGACTGGGAGATACCTGCCCAAAATTATCCTATCAGGACATTTATGAACTAATTCATAAAAAATCCTCTTCTATCGTAAAGTGGCTCTTTGTCATTTGTCTGGGAGAATTTGCTTTCTGGGGCTTGTTAACCATTTTTATTCCGGAAAGTTATCTCGAAATATACCAAGTGCTAAACCTGAAAACACTGGCGATAGTTGCTCAAATAGTTCACTACCTGGTGCTGGCAGGGTTTCTCCTTCTTTTCTACAAAAACTACCAAAGCATTTCCGTGACAGACAATACCGGTTTGTTGATGAAAAATATTTTACGAACCCGTAAAACGGTCCATTATTATATCGTTTATAATATTGGCATGTACATCCTGTTTACTGTGGTTATCAACATCATTATGTTTTTAAACCCCGAAATGCTATATGACATGGTTCCGGAAGCCGCGGAATTTCCTATCAACGAATCGTTGTTTTTTACGATTATGCTGATTTCCCAACTGTTGGCACTGATCATTGTATCCGGACTCTTATACCTGTTTTACCGACTTATCTATGGTATCTTACTCAAAAGATTAAAAGCCAATTACAAAGAGCTACAGAAATTGACTCTCTAAACGGAGGGGCGGTTCTTACAAATCTCAAACGACCTGGTGAACGGCCTGTTGGCTTGGTTCACAGACTGCTGGTGTGTGAACGCTTACAAACTTAGTGCGGTCTCAAATTCTGTTATCACCATCTAACAAATCACCGATACCACCCAGCAAACTCCCCTCACCTCTTTTGGCACTGCCTGTCTTGGGTGCCAGGGCCAGCACCCTGCCTGCCAGTCTGCTGAAAGGGAGTGATTGTATATAAACGGTTCCCGGGCCACGGAGGCTGGCAAAAAATAGGCCTTCTCCTCCGAAGAGCGTGTTTTTAATGCCGCCGACAAACTCGATATCATAGCTTATGTCACGGGTGAATCCAATGATACAACCAGTATCTACTTTTAGCACCTCCCCTACAGCCAGTTCTTTTTTATACAGGTTACCGCCAGCGTGTACAAAGGCCATCCCATCGCCTTCCAGTTTCTGCATGATAAAACCCTCTCCACCAAACAGGCCCCGGCCCAGTTTTTTGGAGAACTCAATACCGATTGATACACCCTTGGCCGCACATAGAAAAGCATCTTTCTGACAGATAAACTTGTCCTTTAACAGGCTTAGGTCTATCGGGATAATCTTTCCGGGATAGGGCGCCGCAAAAGAGACTTTCTTTTTACCCGTGCCCGTATTGGAGAAAACAGTCATAAACAGGCTTTCTCCAGTAAGGAGACGCTTCCCTGCAGAAAATAATTTACCCAAGATACCTTCGTCCTGGTTGGACCCGTCACCAAAGATGGTTTCCATGGCGATGCCAGCTTCCATCATCATAAAACTACCTGATTCTGCCACCACAGCTTCCTGTGGATCCAGCTCAATCGCTACAAACTGCATTTCCTCTCCGTGGATACGGTAGTCTATTTCATGTGTATTCATCTATTTTTTGGGCTTTAAACGAACACTCCACTCAAAGGTATAGGAAGAAACCTGCGCCCCCTGTTCATCAATACCGACAGAGCGCATACTAACGGTTTGCCCTTCGCCACTCTGTATGGTTCGTTGGAGGGCGCCATCGATGAGTTCACCATCCGAACAGGTAAAGGTAATTTTACCCACGGCTTTTTTGGTAAAATTACCCTGGTGATGGGTAACCAACATGGATATATTTTGACCGCTTTCCCGTATTTTTTTGATGACCAGGGCCCCTGTAGAGAGTTCTGCCGCCATGGATTGTACGGCAAAATACATCGATTTGAAAGGGTTCTGATTGATCCACCGGTGCCGAACCGTTACCACTGACCTGCTATCTTCCAATAGCCGGAGCTTTACGCCACATAAAAAAGCTGAGGGCAGTCTAAGCTTTAAAAAAGCATTCATTTTTCTAACCGTTACTTTCATAGACTTAGTTATTTTAGATTTAGGTGCAATGTAACTAAAATAGTTAAGTCGAAAATCGTCTTTTTTTGTTAAAATATTGTTAAATATGGTACCTTGTATTAACAAGTACTATACAATTAATAACTTCGCAGTAAATCAATCGTAAACGGCAACCCATAAAACTATGAAACTGGAAAACACCAAAGCACAGATGCGTAAAGGCGTTTTGGAGTATTGTATCCTATCGATTTTAGCCAAGGGAGATGCCTATAC
>JASMME010000197.1 GCA_030748365.1 Lutibacter sp. | reverse complement strand
CATGAAAAAATATATCGCAAAGCCATGAGAAAGGTATATAAATTTGGGGGTGCTTCGGTCAAAGACGCCCAGGCCCTTGCTAACCTAGGAGCCATCTTGCGCAAGGAAGAAGAACTACCAGCGCTCATTGTGGTGTCCGCCATGGGAAAAATGACCAACGCCTTTGAAAAAATAGTTACCTCTTACTGTACGCACAGCCCGGATCTGTCATCGCAGATCAACGATATCCGACGCTTTCACTTGGCCATTATTGCGCCGCTTTTTAAAAACAGCACCCCTGTTAAGAACAACCTTGAAGACCTGTTGGACCAGCTCCGTCACTTCCTGAGTACCAACACCAACACCGCTACTGATTTTATCTATGATCAGGTGGTTGGCTTTGGAGAATTGATAGCGACCAACATTGTCAGTTCTTACCTGAATGAAACCGGGATTGTCAACACCTGGCTAGACGTAAGAGATTATATCAAAACCGACGCCAGTTACCGGGATGCGCAGGTAGATTGGGCGGCTACCTCAAGGCAAATTTCTACACTGGATCCTAACAAATGCTACCTTACACAGGGTTTTCTTGGGGCAGACCCTGGGGAGCATACCACCACCCTTGGCCGGGAAGGTTCTGACTATTCAGCAGCGATTTTTGCCCATTGCATGGCGGCGGAAAGTGTGACCATATGGAAAGATGTAGCCGGGGTGTTGAATGCAGATCCCCGTTATTTTGAAGATACCCATCTGTTGACACAGATTTCCTATAGAGAAGCCATTGAAATGGCCTTTTACGGTGCTTCCGTAATCCATCCGAAAACACTGAAACCCCTCGAGAATAAAAACATACCCTTATACGTCCGGTCTTTTGCGGATCCCACAAAAACAGGGACAACAGTAAGCAAGGGGAAGGCATTGGTGCCAGAGGTACCCTGTTTTATTTTAAAACAATCACAGATACTGCTGTCTATTTCAGCACTCGATTTTTCCTTTATGACTGCCCACAACCTAAGCGGTATTTTTAGCTTGCTGTATGCCCACCGATTTAAGGTAAACTTAATCCAGAATTCAGCCCTTAGTTTTTCAGTTTGTGTAGAAGATACCTTTGATAACTTCGCTACTTTTTTGGAAGCGATCAAACCAGCCTATAAGATCCGGTACTGGGAAGGGGTCTCTCTATACACCATCAGACACGCTTCAGAAGCAGCCCTGGAAACAATCGCCCAAAAGGGCTCTGTACTGTTGAGGCAACGCATAGAAGATACCGTACAAATAGTGGTGGAGCCCATTTAAAAAAGGTATTTTCACTACAAATCACTAATTCGACACAAATGAGCTTGGTAACTCCCAAAGAACTGGCAAAAGCAATCAATCTTGGGCATTACGGCTTGGTAAGCTCCCTTATAGGATGGGTTTTAATGGAAACCTTGAGTATAGCGCCAATTAACAAAATCTATAACCGGCATAAACACCTAGACGCCCTCGGTTTTCTAAACGCCTTGTTGACTGACCTAAACGTCAGTTACGATCTTCCCGAAGCAGAGTTGAACCGCTTGCCAAAAACAGGGGCTTTTATTACGGTTTCTAACCATCCACTCGGGGGGATTGACGGTATTTTGTTGCTAAAGTTACTGATAGAAAAACGGCCTGATTACCAAATAATCGCCAATTTTTTGCTCCATCGGGTAGCACCGATAAAGCCCTATATCATGCCGGTCAACCCCTTTGAAGGTCGAAAAGAACTCAAATCGAGTGTTTCGGGATTAAAAAATGCCCTGACCCACCTCAGCAAAGGCCATCCGTTGGGTATTTTCCCGGCCGGGGAGGTGTCTACTTATCAACAAGGAAGACAGGTGAAGGACAAAGCCTGGGAGCCCACAATCGTCCGCCTTATCCAAAAGGCCAATGTACCGGTAAGTCCTATTTATTTCCACGCCAAAAACAGCCCGCTTTTTTACGCTTTGTCAAAGGTGAACGATACCCTCAGAACCGCGAAATTACCGTCTGAAATGCTGTCAAAGCGAATGCAAACCATCAAGATCAGGGTTGGCAAACCCATTTCGCCGAAAGACCAACAAGCATACCCCGATACCCAGCAATTTTCAGATTTTCTTCGGAAAAAAACCTATATGCTGGCCAAGCCTTTCAAGAAAAAAAACAAGCTGATTAGCACCCCAAACCTAACGTTTCCAAAAACACCCAAAGAAATCGCCAGTCAGTGTAATGTGGAGGCGATGGTTGAGGAGGTTGCAGCCCTTAGAAACACCGATGCCAAGCTGTTGACGAGCAAGCATTACGAAGTGTACTGTTCCCCGAGTAAACACATTCCCAATATAGTGTTTGAGATTGGACGTTTGCGGGAGATTACTTTTAGGGCGGTGGGAGAGGGCACCAATGAATCAATCGATCTCGATCGGTTTGATGGCTATTACCACCACCTTTTTTTATGGGACAAGGAAGCCCAAAAGGTTGCGGGGGCTTATCGTATGGGGCTAGGGAAAGACATTTATAAAGCCTACGGAATCAAAGGTTTTTATACCCAGGAGCTGTTTAAGTTTGACAAAGAGTTGCACACAATGATGGAACATTCCATCGAGCTGGGGCGGGCCTTTATCACGGAAGCCTACCAACAAAAACCCATGCCTTTGTTCTTGCTATGGAAAGGCATTGTACATGTAAGTCTGAGAAACCCTGCATACAAATTCTTGATTGGCGGGGTCAGCATCAGCAACCGATTCTCTAATTTCTCAAAATCCCTGATGATCGCGTTTATGAAATCTCATTACTACGACCCGTACATCGCCCAGTATATAAAACCTAAAAAAGAATACAAGGTAAAGCTAAATGATGTCGACAAGGATTTTGTTTTTGATGCAACCAACGCAGATTTAAACAAGTTTGACAGGCTGATTGACGAGATTGAACCGGGTGCCCTTAGGTTACCCGTATTGATTAAAAAATACGTCAAACAAAATGCACGCCTGGTGGCTTTTAATGTAGATCCCAAGTTTAACAACGCCATAGATGGTCTGATGTATATCAGGGTGTCGGACATTCCAGACAGTACCCTTCAGCCGGTGATGGAAGAATTCCAACAAACCTTGGAGGAAAAGGCTTGACGATGCTTCTTGCCCCCCAATCTTAGAGTCTTTACAACGGTTCTTTTGTTTATCTTGTTTTGTTAAAGGTGTTATTTTACATGCCTGATAGCGATTTTTTTATTAGGTTTGTAGTACGTAAAAATTGCTACCAAGAGTAACACAATCCTTTTTCTGGGTATTCTCTTTGTTAAGAGCGTACAACAATCTTTTAAGCACCTCACCATAATATGGCTGTTTATAATTTTCAACACTTACTCAAATAATGATGTGGAATTTCCTTTATAAACTAACATTAATTGCAGTTATTATTTCTTGCGAAAAAGAAGAAAACACGTTCGTTAAGAATCCG
>JASMME010000196.1 GCA_030748365.1 Lutibacter sp. | reverse complement strand
TGGCCTGGTAAGAAAGCACCAGTTTGGTCAAAACCAGGCCCACTATGAAAAGTCACACTTTAACAAACAACACGACCACGTCATTCTGGCTGATACAGGAGAGGTCATCGAATTTTGCGATCCCAGGGTACAACTAATCAAAAAAACGATCGAGGACACCTTCGATTTGGATATTCACAAACACTCACTGTACTTTTACGGAACCAGGAAAACAAACAATTAATCAGTATTTTATTATTTAACTAATGGCTGTAAACTTATTATTAGGTCTGCAATGGGGAGACGAGGGAAAAGGAAAAATTGTAGATGTATTGAGTGGCGATTACGACATCATTGCGCGCTTTCAGGGAGGACCCAATGCGGGACATACCCTAATCTTTGATGGTCAAAAACACGTACTGCATACCATTCCATCGGGGATTTTTAACAAAACAGCCCTCAATATCGTTGGCAATGGGGTGGTCATTGATCCGGTCATCTTTCAAAAAGAGCTGTACAAACTATCGAAATACAATATCGATGTTGCTTCAACCTTATTAATTTCTAGGAAGGCGCACCTAATCCTGCCAACACACCGCCTCTTGGATGCGGCCAGTGAAGCCGCTAAAGGAAGTGCTAAAATTGGCTCTACCCTCAAGGGTATCGGCCCTACCTATATGGATAAAACTGGTAGAAATGGCCTACGGGTAGGTGACCTGGAGTTGGACAACTGGGAAGAAAAATACCACCGCCTAACAGCCAAGCACCTGGGACTTATAGACTTTCACAAAGTAGACCTCACCTATGACCTAAAAGCCCTGGAGGCTGAATTCTTCCAGGCAGTTGACCAACTGAAAAAGCTTACTTTTATCGACAGCGAAGCCTATATCAATGAAGCGCTCAAAAACGGAAAGACGATGTTGGCAGAGGGCGCACAAGGTTCCTTGCTCGATATTGATTTTGGCACTTACCCCTTTGTAACCTCTTCCAATACAACCGCTGCCGGTGCCTGTACAGGCCTGGGGGTTGCTCCCAATAAAATTGGCGAAGTTTTCGGAATATTCAAAGCCTATACCACCCGTGTGGGTAGTGGCCCCTTCCCTACCGAGCTATTTGATGAAAATGGAGAAACCATGTCCAGGGTCGGCCATGAGTTTGGAGCCACTACAGGACGCCCTAGAAGGTGTGGCTGGCTAGACCTAATCGCCCTTAAATACGCTGTTGAAATCAATGGGGTTACCCAACTAATGATGATGAAAGGTGATGTGCTTTCCGGATTCGATTCCATCAAGGTTTGTACCGCCTACCTATATAAAGGTAAGGAGATTAAGCACCTACCTTACAGTATTGAATCGGAAGACGTCAGCCCGGTCTATACCGACTGTAAAGGGTGGAAAGAAGACCTTACCGGTATGACTTCTAAAGAAGAATTTCCTTCCGAACTCAATGATTATATAGCTTTTATTGAAGACTTTGTCGGAGTACCCATCCGGGTGGTTTCCGTAGGACCGGACAGAAAGCAAACCGTTCTCATCTGAGAATATCACTGAATTCATTCCTTATTTTGGCATTATTTTAGCAGGGTGAACGCGCTTTTTTGTGTAGTTTTGCCTTGGGTGATTATTAGGTAATTATCCTTGACTAATCGCTTACTAATTGTTTCACTTCAGCTATTGTAAATAATGGCTGTACAAATACATAGGGTTGAAAAAACGACTTTTCATACTGTGCCTGCTACTGTCTGTGACACTGGGAAAGGCCCAAAGCAGGAAAATCAAAATCCTGCAGGCAGATAATACGTATACAGACCCCAATTATCCCGGAGCGACCATTTCACTGGGCAATGTACACGTATCGCATCAAGGGGCTACCCTGCGCTGTGACCAGGCTTTTATTTACCAGCAAAAGAACCTGATAGAAGCCTACGGAAATGTACTGGTAAACCAGGGAGACACCATCCGACAACGAAGCCGATACACCTCCTATGATGCAGACAATCAATTAATTACTTCCTGGGGAGACGTGGTACTTACCGATCCGGTGATGACCCTCAAAACGGATACCCTTTTCTTTGACAGGGGCGCACAGAAATTATACTACCAACAGGGGGGTAGTATCAAAGATTCCCTAAACTTTTTAAAAAGTGATATCGGGAACTACCATCTAAAAACCCATTTCTTTGAAGCCCTTAATAGGGTAAGTGTCACCAATGACGATGGCGTACTCAATACTGACAAACTCAATTATGATACCGATACAGGCATTTCCTGGATGTATGGGCCTTCTACGATTACCGGCGAGGACAGGCATATGTATACGGAACGTGGCACCCACAATCCCCAAACAAAAATTTCCTATTTTTTAAAAAATTCTAAGATTGCCTTTGACAATCGTACGATAGAAGGAGACAGCCTGTATTACGACCAGGGGCTAGAATATGCCACCGCCACCGGAAATATTCGGGTGATCGATACCCTAAACAACAGTACTGTCAAAGGAGGCTATGCAGAGGTCTACCAGCTAAAGGACTCCCTTTTCATTACGGACAAAGCGGTCATTATCTCCAAAATTGATCAGGATTCTATGTACGTTCACGGACAAAAAATACTGGTGACCGGAAAAGAGAACGAACGTCTGATAAAAGTATTCAATCGGGTAAAATTCTTTAAAGAGGACCTACAGGGAAAGTGCGACTCCTTGGTAAGTAATGAACGTAGCGGACTGACTGAATTGCTGGTAGCCCCAGTAATTTGGGCACAAGGCAATCAAATTACCGGTGATACCATTCACCTGATCTCTAACACGGAAACGGACAGACTCGACTCCCTGAAAATTCGCAACAACAGCTTGATGGTCCAAAAAGATTCTGCAGGATTCAGTCAATTGAAAGGAAAGAACATGCTTGGTCTGTTTAAAGAAAACAACCTGAGAAGCCTGGATGTTGTTGGGAACAGTGAGGTCATCTTTTATATAAGAGATGAGCAGGAAAAGCTGATTGGAATCAGTAAGATGGAAAGCAGTAAAAACATCTTGATACACTTTGAAAACAAAGCCATCGAAACGGTTGATTTTATCGTAAAACCAAGTGGACACACCTATCCCCCACCAGATTTCCCTGAAGATGAAAAACGGTTTAAAGAGTTTGTTTGGAGGGCCGATGAACAGCCACTCACCAAAGATGATATCTTTGAGCAAGATAAGGAACTCAGTACTGAAAACAAGTCCTAATATTTCGTGAAAAAAGATTTTCTAACATACCAGGCACAAACCAGTCCAAATCCGCTATCCCTAGAAATATCGAGGGCTGAGGGAAGTTATGTATATGATACAAAAGGAAACTCTTACCTCGATTTTATCGCTGGTGTATCGGCCAATACCCTAGGACATGGACACCCCAAAGTAAGTGCCGCCATCAAAGCACAAGTAGCCCAATATACACACGTGATGGTCTACGGCGAATATATCCAAGAAAAACCCCTGGC
>JASMME010000195.1 GCA_030748365.1 Lutibacter sp. | reverse complement strand
ATCTTGAATACCGGTAAGTACTACCGCTTTTTTTCCAGCTTTGGTAAGTTGCAGGGCCGCTTTTTCTGCCGCGATCTCCAGGGGTGTTTCCGTAGACAGCGACTGTCCCTGAACCAATCGTTTGTAGAGGCTGGCAAGTACTTGGCGTTGCTCGGACGGCTTGGCCATCACGCGCTTGTCAGCATTGGCACCTGTGAGGGTCATATTGGATTCGAATTGTACGTGCCGCGACATCTTACCTGCCTTTGGTAAGCGTCCTTGTGTATAACCTGCTTCGTAACCACCCGCTTGCCAGTCACCGAGAAAATCAGCACCAACAGATACAATGACCGCCGCTTTTTGCAGTTGGTAATCGGGCAAGGCTCTTTGGCCGAATACGGCTTCAAAAGCATCGAGTGCAGGCGACTCGGAAATGGCATCGTATACCACCTGACGTACGTTGCCGTATTTTTTCTTAAAGGCAGCAATCAGTTTGGCGGCAGAAGGACTCGCTGAGGTGTTGGTCAGAAAGACGATGGGCGCCTTGGAAACAGTCTTTAGTTCATCAAGCTTTGACAGGGTTTCCTTGCTAAAGGTATCCCAGGAAACGTCTTCACCTTGAATCTTAGGACCTTTAAGCCTTTTGGAATCATATAGGGAAAGTACAGACGCCTGTACCCGGGCATTGGTACAGCCATTGGCTTCTTTGTTGGCTTCTATCTTGATGGGGCGGCCCTCACGGACCTTTACCAGGATATTGGCAAAGTCAAAACCATCAGCCATGGTGGTGGCATAGTAATCTGCAACCCCAGTAACGATGTTGTCTGGCTTGATTAGGTAAGGGATCGACTTGACCACCGGACCTTCACAAGCGGCCATGGAAGCGGCAGCCGTAGAAAATCCTACATACTTTAGGAAATCTCTTCGACTGGTGGACGAGGACGCGAGGTTCTCTTGGTCTCCCAAAAACGCATCTGTAGGAATTTCTTCTACAAACTCGTTGTGTTTTAACGTATCAACAACAGGGCTGTTTTCGTTCAGCTCCTCAACACTTTTCCAGTATTTTTTGTTTGATGCCATTGTATATGCTATTGTTTTCTTCGTAATTAATTAATAGTGACACTTACCGCATTCCAAGCCACCCATTTGGGCTGCTGTCACTTTTTCCACCCCGTATTTCTTTGCGAGCTGGTCATGGATATTCTGGTAATAACCGCTGTCTTCCATGGAGACTTCTGTTTCCCTGTGACAATCAATACACCAACCCATGGTAAGGGGTGAAAATTGCTTCATCTCGTGCATTTCCTCCACCGGGCCGTGACATTTCTGGCAATCAATACCACCAACAGTCACGTGCTGAGCATGGTTGTAATAGACGAAATCAGCCAGGTTGTGGATACGCACCCACTCAATCGGTTTTTGTACATAACCCTCTTTATACTGAAGGTTTTCTTTGTCCCAACCAACCGCGTCGTATATTTTCTGAATTTCATTGTCCAGGTCCTCTTTGGTGTAGTCACCAAAGGGTTCTCCTGTATATTCTGAAATTGATTTGTGACAGTTCATACATACATTCACAGAAGGAATGCCTGAAGTTTTACTGTGTTTGGCAGACGAGTGACAATACTGACAATCGATCTTGTTGTCTCCGGCGTGTACTGCGTGGGAGAAAGCGATGGGCTGAATGGGTTGATAGCCCTCGTTGACATCGATCTGCATCAACCAGCTAAACAACAAGTAGACCCCCACCAAAATAGAGAATATCACCAATAGGAATCGCAAGAAGGGGCTCATGAGCAAAGAACGGAGCATACTTTCTTCCTTCTCTTCCGTTTCAGTGGCTTTTCTATTGGTGGTCATGGCCACCACAACGGACAGTAAAACGAACAATCCAATGGTCAGCAACAAGGTAGTTGTTACGCCAATACCAGGATCGTTAAAAATCTCTTCATCCGCTGCACTCCCTGCCGCACCTGGAACAGCTTTCGGGGCTATATCGCCCACTGCCATATAAGCCAGCAGGTCATCGAGTTCCTGTGTTGAAAACTGTGGAAAAGCATTCATCATGGCCGGGTTGCTCTCAGCCACCTCTTTGGCCAATTTATCGCCAGAAGCGACCAACGCATTGCTGTCCTTGATCCATAACTTTAACCAGTCAGCGTCACGCTTTTCAGTAATTCCGAGCAATTCAGGACCGATCAACTTGCCCTTGAGCTTGTGACAGGCAGCACAGTTGGTCTTAAAGAGTTGCTTCCCTCTTTCTACCCCAGGATCTACCTCCGGCGCAGTGGCGGCGGCTGCAGGTGCAGCTGGTTTCCCATCGGTGTAGGCGAGGATATCGATGATGTCCTGATCAGATAAATGCAGGTAGGGTGCCATGGGCATCCTGTTGTACTCCTCAAAAACCTCAATGGCTAGTTTGTCTCCCGAATCGATGAGGCTTTGGCTGTTCTTAATCCATTTGATCAACCAGTCTTTCTCTCTTTTTTCCGTAATCCCCTTCAGTGCTGGACCGATCAATTTTCGATCGAGCTTATGACAAGCCGCACAGTTGGATTTGAAAAGTTCTTCTCCGTGACCCGCATCACCTTCCTGGGCCGACAAACTGACTGAAAAAATAAAAAGGAATAATACGAAGCCGGTCAGAACAGTGGTTGACAGCTTACGGAGGTGTTTCACACTTCTCATATTAAAATAGAGTATTTTCTTTCTTGTTTGATACAATATTCTCATCTAAATTGGAATGATAAAATCCATCTTCAAACGATTTCGACAAAAGTAATATTAATCTATAAAACAAAAAGTCTAAAAAGCCCTGTTTTTATAATTTATAACTATTCTAAATAGCTATTTAAAAGGATCATATTCAGCGAAAAATGCCTAATTTTGAAAAATAATTAAATCTGCGCATTCACCATGTCAAATAAAGCGATTCTAGCAATATTTTCACTTCTTTTTTTAAGTATTTGTAATGTGACTGCCCAAACTGAACAGGAAGAAATCCAACAACTCATCGATTCAAAAAGGGCCTATGACCAAGAGTATGGAAACACCCTGGTATACAAGATCCAGTTGTTCAACGGAGGAGAACAAGAGGCCTACAAGATCAGCCGTGATTGTCGACAGTATTTCCCCACATTGAACGATACCGTTATCTTTCAGTCTCCGGAGTGGAAAACCCAGGTCGTTTCGTTTAAGACCCGTCTGGAAGCAGACCGGGTCCTGCGTAAGATTAAGAAGAAATTTTCCAGTGCCATTGTACTAAAAGACCGGCTATAACTTCGCATTTTAAGACAAAAAATACGCTTTTTTAAGCAGTCTATCGACCACTTGTTAAACTACACAGACCGCAAACGACTGTCTTAGATTTTTTATCAATGCTATCCTTCTTCCGGAGAGGAAATGACTACTTTTCTGGTCGTAGTAAGATTGTCTTGCCTAACTTTTAAGAAGTACATACCGGGTTCCAACTCAGATAAATCCAT
>JASMME010000194.1 GCA_030748365.1 Lutibacter sp. | reverse complement strand
AGGGATGTTTGCGATGTCGGATTGTATAAAAAAATAAATTTATGGAAGCATTATTGGGTACGGGAGTTGCATTGGTTACCCCGTTTAATGAGCATGGATCTGTCGATGTTTCGGGCCTGGAGTCCTTGGTCGACTTTCAAATAGCCAATCAGGTTGATTACCTGGTGGTCATGGGTACAACGGCTGAGTCTGTCACCCTCAATCTAGAAGAAAAAGAACTGGTCAAGGAAACAGTGATCAGGGTTGTAAACGGCAGGTTGCCTCTTGTCCTTGGAATTGGAGGGAATGATACAGCGGCTGTTGTAGCGGCCTTGCATACGACCGATCTCAGTGATTTTACAGCTGTTTTATCCGTGTCTCCTTATTACAATAAGCCCAGTCAGGAAGGTTTGTACCAGCATTTTAAAGCAGTTGCCCAGGCCGCTTCCAAACCACTGGTGCTGTACAATGTTCCGGCCCGCACAGGTCAGAACATGGCTGTTGACACCATTCTTCGACTGGCCAATGACTTTGACAACATCGTTGCGGTCAAAGAAGCTTCCGGAGATTTGGGCCAGGCCCTGCGCCTGATTCAGCGGAAACCCGCTCATTTTAAGGTGATATCCGGTGAAGATATGTTGGCACTGCCAATGACCCTGGCCGGTGGTGCTGGGGTAATCTCTGTGATTGCGCAGGGATTGCCAGCTGATTTTTCACAATTGATTCGCGATGCACTGGACGGGCAGCCTTCAAAGGCTTTTGAACGGTATTACAAGTTGATGGGCAGCATCGATCTTATTTTTGAAGAGGGAAATCCTGCGGGGATTAAAGCCATGTTGGCCTATCTCGGTATTTGCCGTTCCGATGTACGCTTGCCTTTGGTGGCTGCTAGCCCGGAATTATCTTCAAAAATAAAGGCTTTTATGGATAATTATTCATAGTTTTACGGAAACCTGTTTAATGTTTAAAAGATGCTATCAAAAAATTTAGAGAAAGCGCTTAATGCGCAAATTCGACACGAAGCGGAATCCTCACAAATCTATTTGGCCATGGCTTCCTGGGCAGAAGTGCAAGGACTGGAAGGGGTGGCGCAATTTATGTATGCCCAATCCAATGAGGAGCGTCAGCACATGCTCAAATTGGTTAGGTATGTCAACGAGAGGGGCGGACATGCCATTGTTTCTGACCTGAAAGAACCTGCTGTCAAGTTCGGGTCCTTTAAATCGATGTTTGAAACCCTTTTAAAGCATGAAGTTTTTGTCTCTCAGACCATCAACACATTGGTGGATATTTCCCTGTCTGAAAAAGACTATGCCACCCATAATTTCCTTCAGTGGTACGTGGCAGAGCAGATTGAAGAAGAAGCACAGGCCAGAACCATCCTAGACAAAATCAAAATGATTGGGGACGACAAGGCAGGTCTCTATTTGTTTGACAGTGATATCAGAAACTTCACCAGTGTTGGTAAGCCATCCGAAAACTGAGAATTAACAAATAATTAAGAGCTTTTGGGAGGCTATTCTCTGTGCCCTGCCTTATTTTTGTGTCTCGTCAAAAAATCATTTTAATAATCCACAATTAATAACTAATTTTGCCAGATGCTAAAAAATAAGTTGTATAGTTTGATTGTTTGCGCATTGGTACTGCTTACTGCTTGCGGTGAATACCAAAAAGTGTTGAACAAAGGGACGGTGGCTGAACAGTACAAGATGGCCACGGATATGTATGAAAATCAGAAATTTAACAAAGCCATTCAGCTGTTTGAAAAGATTACGCCTTCCTACAGAAGCAAACCGCAGATGGAGCGTATCCAGTATATGGTGGCACAGTCACACTACAATACAAAGCAGTATTCCTTGGCGGCCTATTATTTTGACAAGTTTGTAAAGAATTATCCAAAGAGTTCCAAGGTGGAAGAGGCGGCGTATTTGTCTGCCCACAGCTATTACTTGTCTTCACCGGTATTCAGTTTGGATCAGAAGGATACCCAGGAAGCCATTAGCTCCTTACAGAATTTTATTTATAAATATCCTGACTCAGAAAGGGTTGTCGATGCCAATTCGCATATCAAGGAATTAAACCTCAAACTGGAGAAGAAATCTTTTGAGATTGCCTGGCAATACTATCACACAGAAGATTATATAGCGGCCATCATTGCCTTTGATAACTTCTTGTCCGATCATTTGGGTACAGAATTAAAGGAAAAAGCCCTGTATTACAGGTTTAAGGCTGCCAATGCGCTCGGTATACAAAGTATCTTTTCCAAAAAAGAAGAGAGGATTAGAGACGCACTGAAATACTACCAGCGATTTCAACGGAGTTATCCCGCATCAACCTACATCGCTGAGATGGGACAACTGGCCGGGGTTTTAGAAAATGAATTGAACAGTGTACTTACACTAAAAAATGGAAATAATGGACTATAAAAACACAAATGCTCCCGTAACGACGGTTACCTATGATAGAAATAAGGTTGAGGCCCCTACCGAAAATCTGTATGAGGCCATCTCCATTCTAGCAAAAAGAGCCCAGCAAATCAATGGTGATTTAAAGACCGAACTTATTGAAAAGTTGGAAGAGTTCGCTACCTATACAGATAGCCTTGATGAGGTCTTCGAGAATAAGGAGCAGATAGAAGTTTCCAGGTTTTACGAAAAATTGCCCAAACCCACCGCCATGGCAATCCAGGAGTGGTTCGAGGAAAAAATTTATTACAGAAAACCGGAAGAATCCAACGAATAATCAATGGCTGTTTTAAGTGGTAAGAAAATTCTTTTAGGCGTTACCGCCGGTATTGCCGCTTATAAAACAGCGCATTTGGTTCGACTTTTTATCAAAGCAGGTGCAGAGGTAAAGGTGGTGATGACACCTGCCGCCAAAGATTTTGTGACGCCCCTTACCTTATCAACCCTTTCCAAGAACCCTGTTTACAGCACTTTTTACGAGGAAGGCGAGACCGAAACAGCCCAGTGGAACAATCACGTGGAACTTGGTTGCTGGGCCGATTATATGCTCGTTGCCCCTGCAACGGCCAATACCTTGTCAAAGATGGCAAATGGCGTTTGTGATAACCTGTTGTTGGCGGTGTATCTTTCTGCCAAGTGCAAGGTCTATTTTGCACCAGCCATGGATTTGGATATGTACCGTCATCCAACCACCGAACAAAGCATTGCAAAATTAGTATCCTTCGGAAATGTGTGTATCCCGCCTGCAAGTGGCGAGTTGGCCAGTGGATTGATTGGTAAGGGACGTATGGAGGAGCCTGAAAATATACGCTCTTTTATAGAGAAGGATTTGCTAAAAGACTGTCCGTTGCACAACAAGTCGGTGCTGATAACAGCCGGCCCCACCTTTGAAGCCATCGATCCTGTACGGTTCATTGGGAACCATGCTTCTGGTAAAATGGGTTTTGAACTGGCCAACAGGGCTGCTGCACTCGGGGCCAAGGTCTATTTGATTACTGGGCCCAGTAGTGAACAGGTTTCCTC
>JASMME010000193.1 GCA_030748365.1 Lutibacter sp. | reverse complement strand
CCTAAACATGCGGGATTCAGGCTTGGATATTTCCTATACCTTACGGGATTCAGCCATCAAAGAACAACGCCCCTCCTATAAGAATGCGGTGGCAAATAATTTTCAGGTAGGCACCTACCAGGAACTGATTCCGACAGCGGATTTGCTGATCAACCTAACGCCAGATAAGCAACACACCAACGTAGTCTCTGCGGTAATGCCCCTGATGAAAGAGGGTGCGGCCCTTTCCTATTCCCACGGTTTCAATATTGTAGAAGAGGGCATGCAGGTACGGAAAGACATTACCGTGATCATGGTAGCCCCCAAGTCACCGGGTTCTGAGGTAAGAGAAGAATTTAAAAGAGGATTTGGTGTGCCTACGCTGATCGCAGTTCACCCCGAGAACGATCCGGAAGGAAAAGGATGGGACTATGCCAAGGCTTATGCTGTGGCTACAGGAGGACACCGCGCAGGGGTTTTACAATCATCCTTTGTGGCTGAGGTGAAATCTGACCTGATGGGCGAACAGACCATTCTTTGCGGCTTGTTGCAAACGGGCTCAATCCTTTGTTTCGATAAGATGGTCGCAGAAGGGGTGGCTCCAGGGTATGCTTCCAAACTGATCCAGTACGGATGGGAAACCATTACCGAAGCCCTTAAACACGGTGGTATTACCAATATGATGGATCGCTTGTCGAATCCAGCCAAGATAGCGGCTTTCAAGGTCTCAGAAGACCTGAAAGACATCATGCGCCCCCTGTTCCACAAACATATGGACGACATCATTTCCGGTCATTTTTCAGCCACCATGATGGAAGATTGGGCCAATGACGATGTCAACCTACTCACCTGGCGGGCTGCCACCGGAGAGACTGCCTTTGAAAAAACACCAGCTGGGGATGTAGCGATCTCAGAACAGGCATATTTTGACAATGCGGTGCTTATGGTAGCCATGGTAAAAGCGGGGGTAGAGTTGGCCTTTGAGTCAATGACCGATGCCGGCATTATCGAAGCATCAGCCTATTATGAGTCTTTGCATGAAACCCCTTTAATCGCCAATACCATTGCCAGAAAGAAATTGTTTGAGATGAACCGTGTCATTTCTGATACAGCCGAATACGGATGCTATTTGTTCGACCATGCTTGTAAGCCACTCATTGCCGATTATGTCAACAGCCTACCCAGTCATTTGATAGGAAGGCCCTTTGTTACAGAAGACTCGGGTGTTGATAACAAGGAGCTGATTGCTGTCAATGCAGCCATCAGAAACCATCCGGTCGAAGACATCGGTGAATACCTACGTGCTTCCATGACCGCTATGACCAAAATCGTCTAAACAGTTCAAGGTTTTGAAGACCGCGACACCTCATAGCATTCCCATTGGGGAAATATACCAGGCACAAGAAGATATCAAAGGAGTGGTTGAAACTACCCCTTTGATGTATATGAAGCAATTTTCTGAGCGTTACCAAGCAGCCATTTATTTTAAAAGGGAAGACCTGCAGGTCGTTCGTTCCTATAAAATTAGAGGGGCTTACTATAAGATTCAGTCATTATCCCGTGAGTTACTCGAAGGGGGTATTGTTTGTGCCAGTGCTGGTAACCATGCGCAGGGGGTTGCCTACGCCTGCAAAAAATTAGCTGTACGGGGCAGTATTTTTATGCCGGTGACTACCCCTCGCCAAAAAATAGATCAGGTAACAATGTTTGGTGCTGATTGGGTAGACATTCACTTAGTTGGCGACAACTATGACGACAGTCAACAGGCGGCTATCGAACACGGACGCCAGCACCAACAGCCTTTTATACATCCTTTTGACGATCCAACAATCATCGCTGGACAGGGTACCGTAGGACTCGAAATTTTATCGGAAATACAGGAGCCTGTAGACTATCTTTTTATGCCAGTAGGTGGTGGTGGCCTGGCAGCAGGTGTGGGAACGGTCTTTAAGACCCTGAGTCCAGAAACCACCCTGATTGGGGCAGAGCCCGCAGGTGCTCCTTCCCTGACCGAATCCCTGAAAAAAGGGATTAATACGTCTTTGGCACATATTGAAAAATTTGTGGATGGCGCGGCTGTCAAACGAATGGGTGATCTTAGCTTTGCCTGCTGTCAACAATTATTAGACGGGGTGGAGACTATCGATGAAGGTTTGATTTGCTCAACCCTCTTGCAGGTATACAATGAAAATGCCCTGGTTGTTGAACCAGCAGGGGCCTTGTCCATTGCGGCACTTGAACAACGCAAGGAGTTACTTAAGGGAAAGACGGTGGTTTGTGTGGTGAGTGGTGGGAACAATGATATTACTCGGATGGAAGAGATCAAGGAACGCGCTTTGCTGTACGAAGGTCTTAAACACTATTTTATCATTCGCTTTCCACAACGTGCCGGCGCCCTAAAGGAGTTTGTGATAGAGGTACTTGGCCCCCGTGATGACATCACCTTTTTTGAATATACCAAAAAGCACCACCGATCGAAAGGTCCTGCAGTAGTTGGTATTCAACTGACCTCCAAGTCTGATTTCCAGCCCTTGTTGCAAAGAATGAAACAAAAAGGCTTCTTGGGAGCATACCTAAACGACCGTCCCGAACTTTTCCAGTTTCTTATTTAACAAAAAAACAACGTTTCTTGTTGTATGTTGTTAATAATGGCGTACTTTCTTTGGAATCTTGTTAAATATTAAACAAGTTGCCGCAGGTGTTGAATTTTTACGTATCATTGCACCGATGATACTAGTCAACTTACATACACCGTCTGTACGTCCCTTCACGCGTCGCCCCTCACGGGCGTAACTATCTATTGAAAACGATGCGTTCGTTTTCCCCTTTGAGAAACATCATCAACCATTTACATTTAATTTAACACGAAGCAATGAAAGTTGTTGTCACAGACAATACGCATGCTGTATATGCTGCGGTCATCTGCCATTTAATCAAAGAATCGGCCAAGGTCCGTGGTACCGGTATAGCGGAAAGATCCCCTGAATACATTATTGAAAAGATGTGTTCATCAGATGCGGTGATCGCTTTACACAAAGGAGTTTTTGCTGGGTTTTGCTATATAGAAACCTGGGAGAATAAGGAGTTTGTGGTCAATTCCGGCCTAATTGTTCACCCTGATTTCAGGCACCAGGGCCTGGCCAAAAAGATCAAAAGGAAAGTACTGGAACATTCCAGGAAAAAGTATCCGGAGGCTAAAATCTTTGGTATTACCACCGGCTTGGCGGTTTTAAAGATCAATTATGAACTTGGCTACAAACCAGTTACTTTTTCTGAACTGACCAGCGATGAAGCCTTTTGGAATGGCTGTAAAACCTGTAAAAACTACGATGTGCTGATGCGAACAGAAAAAAAAATGTGCTTATGTACTGGTATGATGTACGATTCAAAGCACGACAAAAACAAACAAAAACATCCATATAACTCAAGAACACTGAGTCGGTTAAAAAAGATCAAACAGGCCTTGTTTTTGAAGAAAAAAAAGGTAGGATCATGA
>JASMME010000192.1 GCA_030748365.1 Lutibacter sp. | reverse complement strand
ATCAATAAAAGCCTGACCAATACCAGTGACTGGGAAATGTTTAAAGAGGCCTTTAACAATGCAGACAGCGACTTTTTAAAGAAAGTAAAGGCCGTCCACCCCAAGCTTACCCCCAATGACCTTCGCTTGTGTGCTTACCTGCGCTTAAATCTGTCTTCCAAAGAGATTGCACCCTTGCTCAATATTTCGGTAAGAAGTGTGGAGATCAAACGCTATCGATTGCGAAAAAAAATGGACCTCGTTCGTGAAATAAGCCTTGTTGCCTACATTTTGGAGCTCTAGCGGGCTACAACATTTGTAAAAAAAGCCTCAACATTACTACATCAATCTTTCTGAGACGGCCTTTTCTATGCCTTGTCTCGTTTTTTATTACGAGCGCTTTGTAAGGCCCTTACTAAGTCACCAAGCCCCTTATTTAACAATACTTTGTGCTATATTAACCCTTACTGATGCTATGTTGATTTCTTCGGAATACTCCCCCTGTATATTTTTTGTATAGGTCTGTTTTTTCAAAACTACCAATCTTAACAATAACTTTAACGAAACTTAATTAATCTTTATATGAAATCATTTATCGTAACATTCTTTCTGAGTTTTATGGGGATGTGTTTGTCCGCACAAAATTTTGAAATCAAAGGAACTGTAACAGATGCTTCCGGGAGTCCTTTACCAGGGGTGACCGTACTTGTAAAAAGCACCGCTACAGGTGTATCTACAGATTTTGAAGGGAACTTTAGTATTGCCGAAGTAACCAAAGGCAGCACCCTTGTTTTTTCCTATATCGGGTTTACTACCAAAGAGGTGGTGCTTGACAATTCCACTGACCTGCAGGTACAACTGAGTGAAGATACCCAAAGCCTAGATGAGGTGGTGGTCATTGGATATGGTACCCAAAAGGTAAGTAAGATATCCGGATCGATCTCCACAGTAGGCAAGAAAAGTGTGGATATTCTAAAGCCAGTTAGGGCCGAAGAAGCCCTACAAGGACAGGCTTCTGGAGTAAACGTAATCGCCAGCGGTTCGCCCGGTTCCAAACCCACCGTATTAATCCGGGGAATTCCCTCCTATACAGGTACCGATCCATTGGTCGTTATTGATGGGGTTTCTCAGACATTGGACGACCTAAACGCCCTAAACCCCAACGACATTGAATCCATCAATGTACTAAAAGATGCAGCCCTGTCTGCTATTTATGGTGTCAAAGGTGGTAACGGGGTGATTGTTGTGAAGACCCAATCAGGAAAGCGGAATGTTAAGACCCGTTTCTCTTTTGATTCTTCTTATGGCGTCCAAGAAGTAGCCAATACCATTCCCGTACTCAACGCCAGCGAATATGCCGCCATCTTAAACGAGGCCAGCTCCAATGCAGGGCTCGGAATGGTTTTTAACGATATTTCCGGTTTGGGACGTGGCACCAACTGGCAGGATGAGGTCTTGGTGGAAGCACCCATTACTTCACACAGTATTACGGCTTCGGGAGGAAGTCAGACCACTTCTTATTACCTGTCTGCGGGCTATCTGTCTCAAGAAGGTGTTGTTGGTGGTGGTGACAAGTCGATTTTTAATCGATCTAATTTTACGGCCAATTTCAATACCAGTTTGTCAGAGGACCTAACCTTTATTGTCAATACCAATTATGCCAATATAAAGGGGAAGAGCTTGTCAGAGAACAACATCGCTAGTGTGCTCTCAAATGCCCTAAATTTTGATCCGATGGTCAGCCCGTATGATGCCGATGGAAACTACGGAATTTCTGAGACCATTACCCAGGAGATTAAAAATCCACTGGCACAGATCGCCAATACCTATAACAAAGGGAACACCAACAAACTTTCCGGAAAACTGGAATTGCAATATGACTTGGTAGACAATCTTAAGGTAAGCTCCCGTTTTGGTTATACCTATGTAGATATTTACGGCAAGAACTTTTCACCCCTTTCCTTCTTTGGAGTGGGACATAACAGTACCAATGCCAATGCCGATCTTTCACCAATTGTAACGGTAGATCCTGTAACCGGCGATCAAACTTCTACGCACAGTAGGGTGTCCGAATCGCGTACAAACTTTTTCAACTATACCTACGAACTGTTTGCCAATTATAATTTTTCACTGGCAGAAGACCACGTATTTGAAACGGTACTCGGTTTCTCTATCGGTAAAAACACCGGAGACAATATCACTGCCAATGCACAGGATGTTCCATTTAACTCCTGGGACTATGCAGACGTGAGTGCAGCTACGGGCGATGCAGATTCTCAAACAGCCGGTTCTTGGCAATATGAAAATAGAAATGTTTCTTATTTTTCACGAATCAATTATGACTACAAGGAGAAATACCTACTTTCTTTTACCGGTAGGGTAGATGGTTCTACCAGTTTTGGTAAGAACAACAAATTTGCCTTTTTCCCATCGGCCTCTGTCGGATGGGTACTGTCAAAAGAAGATTTCTTTGATGCTGACTTTGTCAACTACCTCAAGTTCCGCGGAAGTTACGGATCGGTAGGAAATGACAATATCAGCCCGCAATTCTCTACCATTTCAACCTTCCCAAAATACACCTTTGACGGAACAATTATCAGTGGTTCTACCCTGGCATCCATTCCGAATTATGATGTCACTTGGGAAAATCAGATACAGTACAATGCCGGGATAGATCTAAGGTTGTTTGACAGCAAGCTTTCTATCACAGCCGATTATTTCCAAAAAACGGTTGATGATCTTTTGTTTAATCCAACCCTGTCTTTGTACCTAGGAACTCCCGCTTACCCGGCTTCCAATATCGGTAAGACCAAGAGTTATGGGATTGATGCTTCTATAGGTTATAATGACACCTATGGAGAAAATTTCAACATCAATACCAACCTGAGTTTTACAACGTCCACCAATAAGGTAGAAGAGATTAACAATGGAGATAAATATATCTGGGGCGGTGGCTATGGAATTCCCTGGACCACCCTAACCCGTTTTGAGGAGGGTTATTCTCCAGGCTATTTCTTTGGCTATAAGACCGATGGTATCTTTCAGAACCAGGCGGAGATTGACGCCCATGCCACACAGGAAAATGCCGTACCGGGCGATATCCGTTTTGTGGATGTAGACGGCAACGGGAAGATCGATGCAGAAGACAGGACCCAGATTGGTGATCCATTCCCTGACTTTACCCTGGGCTGGAACCTATCCATGGACTATAAAAACGTTGATTTTAATGTATTCACCTATGCCTCTGTCGGAGGGGATATTTACAGGGCCTACGAAAGGCACCTGAACTATACCAACCGCTTTGCTGCCACCCTAGACCGTTGGACCGGAGAAGGTACCAGCACTACTGAGCCAAGGGTTACTTTTATTGACAGTAACGAGAACCGTCGGGCTTCAGACAGGTATGTTGAAGACGGCAGTTTTATTAAGATTAAGAACATACAACTGGGCTATACCCTTCCTGAATCTGTGCTGAACAAAAGCGGAATGAATCAGGT
>JASMME010000191.1 GCA_030748365.1 Lutibacter sp. | reverse complement strand
AGGATTTACCGGTGAAAAGTACGGGGGAAGTACCTACTGGGACACCGAGGCTTATTGCTTGCCCTTTTATATGGCAACCAAGGATCCCGAAGTAGCCAGGAACCTCTTGATATACCGTTACCACCATTTGGAAAAAGCCATAGAGAATGCCAATAAACTCGGCTTTAAGAACGGGGCAGCTTTGTATCCCATGGTTACCATGAACGGTGAAGAATGCCATAATGAATGGGAAATCACCTTCGAAGAGATCCATCGCAATGGGGCCATGGTCTACGCCATATACAATTATGTAAATTACACCCAAGACTTTGGCTATATTCCCCAATATGGTCTAGAAGTCATGATTGCCATTGCCCGTTTCTGGCAGCAACGTGCCAATTATTCAGCTGCAAAAGGCCAGTATGTGATTTTGGGAGTAACAGGCCCGAATGAATACGAGAACAACGTAAATAACAATTTCTATACAAACTACCTGGCCAAATGGTGTATTGACTATACCCTAGACTGTATAGACAAGGTAAAACGTAGCTACCCGACCGATTGTGAGCGTATTCTGGTCAATACCCGGTTGACTTCCGATGAAACAGCTGCCTGGAAGGAAGTAGCTGACAAGATGTATTTTCCCTATAGTGAGGAACAACAGGTGTTCTTACAGCAGGACGGTTTTTTAGACAAGGAACTGATACCTGTGGCCGATCTCTCCAGTGAGGAACGGCCGATCAACCAGCACTGGTCTTGGGACCGAATTTTGCGTTCCTGTTATATCAAACAGGCCGATGTATTACAAGGATTGTACCTGTTCGAAGACCACTTTTCGAAAGAAACACTCAAGCGACATTTTGATTTCTATGAACCATTGACCGTTCATGAATCCTCTCTGTCACCCTGTGTACACTCTATCCTTGCAGCCACGCTTGACAATATGCCTAAGGCCTACGACTTGTACCTGCGCACCGCCCGATTAGACCTAGATGACTATAACCACGAAGTAGAGGAAGGATGTCATATCACCAGTATGGCCGGTACCTGGATGTCTATCGTACAAGGATTTGGAGGGATGCGTGTTAGGGAAGACGGTGTGCTGTCATTCCATCCACAAATTCCCAAAGAATGGAAATCCTACACCTTTACCATCCATTTCAGGGGTACGACCCTCAAGGTATATAAAAACCAGGACGAATGCAGTTTCTTTAATGAGTCGGATCGAGATTTAAAGATACGTTTATACGGTGAGGAAGTCACCATTACTTCCAAGCAATTGCTCAGGGTCTAATTATTAAAAATGACAATAATGATATACAAACGATGCCTATTTTTAGTGAATCTTTTACTTGGTATAAGCCTTTCGGCCCAACAGATTGAACGGCTTGAACCCCCTCATTGGTGGGCAGGTATGCACAACCCTTCCCTAGAATTGATGATTTATGGTGAAGACATTGCCCGGTTCACGCCCACGATTCGTGACGCGGCTATTTTGCTGACCGAGGTCAAGCGAACCGAGAATGAACAATACCTCTTCCTGCAGCTCGACCTTTCAAAGGCCACGGCTGGTAGCTTTACCATTGACTTTTCACAGGGGGAGGGGGCTCCGGTACAGTCCATTGATTATAAACTGAAATCGCGTACACCGGGAGCGAGATACCTAGCAGGTTTTGACAGTTCAGATGTTATTTACCTGATTACCCCGGACCGTTTTGCCAATGGCGATGAAACCAACGACGTTGTGCCCGGTCTCCTAGAACAGTCGATTGACAGGGCCAATGACTATGCCCGCCACGGTGGCGATATTCAAGGCATCATTGAGCACTTAGACTATATAGAGCGTATGGGCTTTACTGCCCTGTGGTCTTCACCTTTGCTGATCAACGACATGCCATCCTACTCTTATCACGGCTACGCAATTACCGACCTTTATCGGGTAGACCCACGTTTTGGCAGCTTAGAGGATTATATCACCTTGTCTAAAAAGGCCCGCGAAAAAGGACTGAAGCTAATCATGGACCAGGTAATCAACCATATCGGTGTTGAACATTGGTGGATGGAAGACCTGCCTGCTGCTGACTGGATCAATTACCAGCAAGGTTATGAACGTCAGGAAAGTACCCGGTATTCCAACCACCGCCGCACCGTCAATCAGGATCAGTACGCTTCCCAGAAAGATACTGAGGGCATGCGAGATGGCTGGTTTACTGAGGCCATGCCCGACCTCAACCAACGCAATCCCTTATTGGCAACTTATCTAATTCAGAACAGCATCTGGTGGATAGAAACCCTTGGGCTTGCCGGAATTAGACAAGATACCTATCCCTATCCTGACAAGGCTTTTATGGCCGAGTGGGCCGGGGCCATTATGGAAGCCTATCCGAATTTCAGTATCGTAGGTGAAGAGTGGTCTTACAACCCCTTGCTGGTCGCTTATTGGCAGGCTGGGGCTCATAATCCGGATGGATATCAATCCAACCTGCGTTCTTCCATGGACTTTCCGATGCAACAGGCAGTGGTGTCGGGTATCCGCGAAGCAGAAAGCTGGGACAAGGGCCTGATCAAACTTTATGAAGGCTTGGCCAATGATTTTCACTATCCCCGTCCGAACGACCTGATGGTGTTTCCAGACAACCACGATATGAGCCGGATCTATACTCAGTTGAATGAAAATATAAAAGCTACCCAAATGGCCTTGGCTTACCTGTTGGTACTGCCGAGGATTCCACAGCTGTATTACGGTACGGAGGTATTGATGGATGACAGCGCCAAGCCCGGAGACCACGGCCTGATTCGTACCGATTTTCCTGGTGGTTGGAAAGGGGATGCCCGGAATGCTTTTACCACTGAAGGCCTTAGTCAGGAACAACTTGATATGCAGCGCTTTCTCCAAAAACTTTTGCAATACCGCAAAAATAGCAAGGCCATCCACAGTGGAAAGACCGTTCATTTCGCCCCTGAAAAGGGGGTCTATGTACTCTTTAGAATTCAGGGAGCAGAAACGGTGGTTTGTATCCTCCATAAAAACAAAGAACCCTTCAGTTTGGACCTGGCGCGTTTTAAAGAGATCGGCCTAGACGGAAAAAGCCTTAGGAACCTGCTGACAGATGAGGTGCTTAGTTGGCAGGATTCCCTACAACTTGGTACTGGAGGGTTGTTGCTTTTGACTACAAAGGATTGACAATGAAAGCGTTGAACTTTTTTAGGCCGGGCCTCTTATACCTATTGGCTGTGGTCAGCCTATATGCCCAGAACGAAGACCGTTATTTTACGGGCTTGGCTGATAAGGGCTCCTATATACAGGTTTATACCAATGACGGACACTACCGAATCCGTTACTATTCCGACAAGATTGTAGAAACCACGTTTGTTCCTGATGGAGAAAGCTTTGACCCAGTTTCCCATGCCGTGGTCCTGAATTCAGAAGCGCCTGGGGTTTCAATTAACCAGCAAGCTACGACCATCCTGCTCTCTACTACAGGAATGTCGGTCAATAT
>JASMME010000190.1 GCA_030748365.1 Lutibacter sp. | reverse complement strand
AACATTCTTTGTACGTATATCCCAGAATATCGGCAAGTCCCGTTGTAAATCAGTTTTCCGAGCATCCAAAAATCCACCGAATAGCCGCCCCTATTGTACAAATATCCGCTACTTTTATCAGAAAAGCCATTGAAAACAAGGAGGATGTACGCGCCATGCTGCCTGACAATGTATGGCAATACATCGATGAGATGAATTTTTACAGGTGAGCACCCTAAAGGTTGTTCTAAGCGGTAGAGTCATAATTTTTCGTCGTATATTTGTTCGGCCGTTTGCCTATGAAGGACCAAAAGAAACATAAAGGAAAATTCAACAGAAAATATCGTTTGGTCGTACTAGACGAGACCACCTTTGAAGAAAAATTAACGATCAGACTAACACGCCTAAACGTTTTTTTGTTTGGGGGAATTTTCTCTTTACTGCTGATTGTAGGCACCCTTTTTTTAATCGCCTTTACCCCCCTGAAGGAATACATCCCCGGTTATGAATCCTCTGCCTTGAGGAAGCAGGCATCAGCCTTGGTCTACAAGGCTGATTCTTTGGAAAAGTCAGTAGCAGTACACCAGCTGTATGTCCAGCAGATAAGACAGTTACTTACAGGTGAAATACCAGAGGTAGACTTTGACAAAGAAGCGGCATTACAAGCGGCACAACAAGCGGTGGACAGCCTTGAAATGGACCCTTCAGAAACAGACCTGGAATTCAGGCAGGAGGTGGAAGTTGCCGACAGGTACAGTATTTTTTCAGAAGCGGTCAAAAGCATTGGAGTCGTATTTTTTAAACCGGTTGAAGGAGTTCTGACTGCGGGTTATGACCTAGAGCAAAAGCATTTTGCGGTGGACATTGCCGTTGAAATGGGAACTCCTGTAAAAGCGGTGGCCGAAGGAACGGTTATTTTTGCCGAGTGGACCGCTCAGACGGGCCACGTGGTTATCATAAAACATGCAGGAGGCTTTATATCTGTCTATAAGCACAATACCTCCCTACATAAAAAACAAGGAGACTTGGTACAATCCGGAGAGGTGATTGCTTCGGCTGGAAATACGGGAGCGTTGAGTACCGGTCCCCACCTACATTTTGAACTTTGGAATGACGGTTATCCCGTTGACCCGTCCAACTATATCGATTTTGAATAATGAGTATTAAAGCAAGGTTGGCCAAGCCCTACGCAGAATACATTGCCAGAAAAATTTATAAAAAAAGCCTGCGAGCAGCCGAGACACAACAACAGGTATTTGCCCGGCTGATTGCTGAGGCTGCACACACGCGTTTTGGTCAGGACCATCATTTTCACGAGATCAATAACTACGAAGATTTTAAACGCCGTGTCCCCGTCAGGGATTACGAAGCGCTCAGGCCCTATGTCGATGAACTTGTAAAGGGGACCCCCGATGTGCTGTGGAAAGGAAAACCCCTGTACTTTGCCAAAACTTCCGGCACGACTTCAGGGGCCAAATACATTCCCCTGACCAAGGCCTCTATGCCCACCCATATTTCCGCTGCTAAAAATGCCCTGTTGATGTATGTACAAGAGACACAGCGAACCGACTTTTTGGAAGGCAAGATGATTTTTTTACAGGGAAGTCCTGAGATGGAAGAAAAAAACGGCATTAAAACCGGCCGTTTATCAGGTATTTCTGCACACTATGTACCGCCTTACCTAAGCAGCAATCGGCTGCCTAGTTGGGAAACCAACTGTATCGAAGACTGGGAAGACAAGGTAGAGGCGATTATTGATGAAACCCTAGACGAAGACATGAGGCTGATCAGCGGTATTCCTTCCTGGGTTCAGATGTATTTTGAACGTATCATTGCCAGAACGGGTAAAAAAGTAGGGGAGGTTTTTCCCAACTTCAACCTCTTTGTCTACGGAGGTGTGAACTTTGAACCCTATCGCAATAAGTTTGAAAAACTGATTGGCAGGCAGGTCGATACCATTGAACTCTATCCTGCTTCAGAAGGATTCATTGCCTTCCAGGATTCCCAAGAAGCTGAGGGGATGTTATTGCTGGTCGACAACGGAATGTTTTACGAATTTATTCCCGCTGACCGCTTCTTTGAGGAGGCACCTCCCCGATTGTCCATCGATGAAGTAGCGTTGGGGGTCAATTACGCCCTTATTCTAAATACCAATGCCGGTCTGTGGGCATACAACATCGGTGATACGGTAGAATTTGTCTCTTTAAACCCACCACGGGTGGTGGTCACCGGAAGAATCAAACACTTTATTTCTGCTTTTGGTGAGCATGTAATCGGCAAGGAAGTTGAGGAAGCCCTTCACAGCCATACCCAGGGAACCAGCATTTCGGTCAGCGAATTTACGGTGGCGCCTCAGATCAACCCGAAGGAGGGTCTGCCTTACCACGAATGGTTTATAGAATTTGAGGAGCAACCGGAAGATCTGGAAGATTTTGCCCGTAAAATTGACGCTTCCCTCCAATCACAAAACACCTATTACCTCGACCTGATTGCAGGAAAGGTATTGCAGCCCTTGAAAATTGTCCCTGTAGCAAAAGGAGGCTTTAAGGAATATATGAAGTCGGTTGGGAAACTGGGGGGGCAGAACAAAGTGCCCAGGTTGTCCAATGACCGAAGGATTGCCGATGCGCTCGCAGCCTTTAGGCTTGTCTAAGTCTTCGGCGGTCTGCGCACTACAATATCAGCCCCGCTCGTTGATAAGTACCCGGGGGATTCGCTGGGAAATGGCCGCTATAATTTCGTAGGGAATGGTATCGATTCGTTGGGCCAGGTCATTGAGGTGATCTCGGTCTCTATACACCTTAACTTCTCCATTTTCAGCACAGTCAATATGACTGACATCTGCCATCACCATATCCATACAGACATTGCCAACAATAGGCGCTTGTTGCCCGTTGATATACACATAGCCTTTGCCATTGCTTAGCCGACGAGACAGGCCGTCTGCATGCCCCACAGGAATGGTAGCAATCCTACGCTTCTTCTCTGTACGAAAGGCCCTGTTATAACCAATGGTTTCTCCAGGCTCCACGGTGTGGATTTGGGAAATAATCGACTTGAGCGTCAGTACATTTTGTAGGCATTTCGTTTGGCAACCCATATTGTCGAACCCGTATAGGCCTATCCCTAGGCGCACCATGTCAAACTGGGCTTCTTCAGCGTAGTTGATAACACCCGAGGTGTTCAGCATATGCCTAAAAGGAGCCGTGCTTAACTGTGTTGATAAGGCTTCAGCGCAGTGTTTGAAACAATCGATTTGTTTGAGGGAGAAAGCCCGTTCGTCGGGGTCTTCACTGGCAGCCAGGTGGGAAAACACGGACCGTATATCGAGGGCGTCTTTGTCTTTCAGGTAAGCGTCAATGTGCGGAATGGCTGTATCCTGGAAGCCCAGCCTGTTCAAACCGGTGTTGAATTTGAGGTGCACCGGATAGTTGGAAAGGCCTTTTTTTTCAATGGTTTCCGAAAAGCTTTTTAACAAATACTCCGAGTAAATGACCGGCTCGAGCC
>JASMME010000018.1 GCA_030748365.1 Lutibacter sp. | reverse complement strand
TTATGCGGGTGCAATACCATGATTGGCTGCTCAATACCGGCAGCCCTAAGCGCCATTCCCTCTGGGGTATAGGCAACGGCAAAATAATCAACCTTGTCCTGTAGGAAAGTAGCCATTCCGGCAGCGCTCGATCCATAAGCAAAGGCCTTGACCACCGCCATCACACGGGTGGATTCTTTCAGCCTGGATTTTAAACAACGAAGATTGTTTTCGACGGCGTTTAAATCTATCTCAAGTCTGGTGACGTGGTTATTTTTCATCTTTTTCTCGCACGGCTTTTTCCCTCATTATTTTATAGTAAGCAGCCCTGCTTAATGGCTCGTATTCCTGTGTTTCTCCCAACAAAACTAGCTCATTTCCCGCAGCCGTTCGGTGGCTGTAATGGGCCAGGTTGCCGGTTCTTGTACACACCGCGTGCACCTTGGTAACGTATTCGGCGGTTGCCATCAGTGCCGGCATGGGGCCAAAGGGGTTTCCTTTAAAATCCATATCCAGTCCGGCAACAATCACCCGGATACCACGGTTGGCCAGGTCGTTGCAGACCGCTACAATCTCATCGTCGAAAAACTGGGCTTCATCAATACCCACTACTTCTACATCATTGGCCAGTATTCGGATATTTCCGGAGGCAGGAACAGGCGTACTCCTAATCTCATTCGCATCGTGTGAAACCACTTTGTCCTCATCGTATCGAACGTCCATAGCAGGTTTGAATATCTCTACCTTCTGCTTGGCGAATTGGGCCCGTTTGAGCCGCCGGATCAATTCTTCGGTCTTTCCAGAAAACATAGAGCCACAGATAACTTCTATCCAGCCGAATTGTTCTGTGTGATTTACCGTATTTTCAAGAAACATTTTGTAATTTCACGCTTAAAAGGTTATTGCAATGTTGCTGTACCTACCGGTTTTGGCGATTACTCCGCTTTCGGTATCCTACAAATTTATTAAAAATAACCCACCAAAATATCAATAAACAAACCAACTTATGCACAAAAAATTAGCCGCAGAACTCGTGAGCCTCGCACACAGCCTTTTGCAGATGAAGAACAAGGAAGATGTCTTTGCGCTCCACGAAAAGTCTCAGGTCATCTTTGAAAAGTTGTCCGTGCTGAAATTCGTGGAGGAATATGTCTCAACCACGCCTGGTCTGTCGGAGACCAAGGAAGAAATCTTAGCCGGTATTGCAGACAAGATAGTTCCAGGTTCAAAAACGCCTGTACCAGCTGTTTCTCCAGAAGATAACACAGGAGAAAACCCGGAAGAAACACCGACTGAAATGGTATCACCCACCACGGATACACCTTCTCCTGCTGGTACCCAGGCCGATTTGACGGCGGAATTGGAAAACGCCCATGCGGCTGTGATGGCAGCGGATCTTTTTGAGCAAATACCCCAAGCAGTGCCGGAGAATGAGCAAGCCCCTGTCGGTATATCTTCAGAAACAGCCCCTTTGTCAAAGCAGCATATTAAGGTGGGGCTCAATGACCGTATTGCCTTTGTAAAACAGTTGTTCGATGGTAGCCAGGAAGATTTTAACCGGGTACTCTCCCAACTCAATTCCTTTGATACCCTTAAGGAAGCCAAGACTTTTCTCAATAAATTTGTCAAGCCTGATTATGACTGGAAAGACAAACAGGTGTATGTAGAACGTTTTACAGAACTAATCGCCCTTAAATTTTCGTAAAGAGGTAGTTTTGGTGTTGACCCGCTATGTCTTGGTTTTATGGGCTATATCGCAATCATCTTGAGGCGCCTGCTCAACCCTTGCCATAGGCCTTTTCCAAGGCTTTTTGCGTACCCGCACTGTTGCCGATATAGAGCTGCGACCCATCAACGATGACCGGCCGTTTTAAAAAGGTGTATTCCTCTAGTAGGAGTTGTCGGTAGTCTTTTTCTCCCAAGATTTCTCCTTGCAATCCCATTTGTCGGTATTTTTTTGCCCTTCGGCTAAACAAAGCTTCCGCGCTTCCCGACAAGGCAATGAGTTCTTCCAGTTGTTGTGGGGTGATGGCCTGGGTCTTGATCTCTTGAAGTTCAAAATTTGACAGGGATCGCTTCCGCAGGATTTTTCGACAGGAATCACAGGTTTTTAGGTAATAGATTTTCTTCATGTTTCAACTTTTTTGCCAAGGTAACAAAAAAAGACGGTTCGTCTTTTTTGGCTACCTTTGAACATCTTTGCTAATTGTTAACATCCCCTAAAGAATATTTATAACAGACCCAAGTCATGGAAAAAGAATTTGACATCCTTCAAAAATCCAGGTTATTGATGATTAAATTGATTGGCAACCTGACAATAGAACAACTAAACAAGATTCCTGAGGGCGCTCATAACAACATCGCTTGGAACCTGGCGCACCTGGTGGTTACCCAACAGCTACTCTGTTACCGACTATCGGGCCTAACCTGCCTGGTTTCCGAAGAGATGATCGCGCATTTTCAAAAGGGCACGTCACCGACCTATCCGCTTACGGCAGTGGCATTCGAAGCGATCAAAAAAAAGTTCCTGGAATTTCCCGGCTTGCTGAAACAAGACTATGCAAGGGGTGTTTTTCAAACATATACCGAGTACAATACCAGTGTGGGTATATGTTTGCGAAATATTGAAGAGGCAGTTAGGTTTAACAATTACCACGAAGGAATCCACCTAGGGGTGCTATTACAACTCAGAAAATATGTATAGGCTTTTCGGTAAAGCTATTTTTTGAGGCTGATAAAGGCTTAGTCAAGACTCAGGAGCTCGCTGAGTTCCCAGTTGGCCCGCAATTCGATGGGCCGGTCAATATACAGTACCTTTTCGGCCTGTTTCCGCGCTAAAAAACTGCCCGTATCCCACAAACCGTTTCCATTCTCGTCAAAAGTAAGCCTCACAAAATAAGTGCCGGGTTTCAACAGGTTTATCTGGGTAGACTCCGGCTTTTCAAGGTGCTGCTTCTGAACCAGTTCTTCTTTCTTATCCAGCAGTTCCACAATTAGCCCTCCCTGGTAGTTCCCGCTAAAGTTGAGGATCAGGGTTCCGTAATCTTCCGGGCTTTTGGTCCGGGTCTTATAGCTGATTGAGTCGTTGGCCAGTGTGTAGATATCTGTCAGGGCATCGTCCAGCAGGGTACAACGGTAAGGGGTATCATAGCTTTTCTCGAACAGGATCAGTAAACGCTCCCGATTCTTGGAGATACGGGCTTCAAAAGGTACCGGAATCGAATCCTGTAGGTTGGTAACCGAGATCAGTCTTTTGTCAAATTGTACAATGGGGGTGTTGCTCACAATGGCAAAGGTGTCTGTCAGGTGTAAAGTACTTCCTGATGACTGAATCTTTAACGAGTCAATCTTGCTGCTTCTCGTCCTTACCGTAAAGGCTTCCCGGTAATCGTCATTGCGTACTTCAAAGTTGAGAGAATCTGTTTGAAAGGGGCTATACCAGTAATGAATGGTGTCGGTTTCCTCGTCAAAAATAAGCGCCGACTTAAACGTTTTTGGGGTGGCTGACAGCAGGTCTATCTCCAGGTCCTCAGCATTGCCCTCATAGCCGAAAATAAGGTGCCCCCTAAGTACCTCTTTTGGTTTGAGGGTCCTAAAATCAGGCACTTCTTTAAAAAGGGAAAAATCGAAATTGTTGGCTCCTGGCAGTTCAACGGTATCATTGACAAAGCCAATTTTGTCAGTTTTGGGGTCGTAGGTCTTGTTGTTATTAGCGTCTTTTAGGGCAATCAGCAGGTATTTTCCCTCTTTCAGGTGGGTCAGATTGTATAGGGTAGAGTCTAGGGTATTGGCAATATAGCGGGGTTTTTGGCTGTAGATGATAGAATCCGTGTACAGCGAATCGTATTTGTAGAGCATCACATCGACTCCCTCCCCCAAGGTTTTAAGCATCGGATCAGTTACACTCCCCGATATATGCAGGGAATCGAGGTGGTCTCCGGTCGCAAATACATAGCTGAAATTTCCCAATGCGTTGCCTTCATTGTTGTCTACGACACTGTTTCCGAAATTAAAGGCGTAGGTGGTGTTGTTCTCCAGGGTGTCTAGGATCTTAATTGAAATATATTTGCTGGCTGTACCCATCGGCACAATCACCGGTTCGTATTGCTGTGGGGGTGAGATTACCAGGTTTTTCCGGAGTTCCTTTAGTTTGATGTATTCGTCAAAATAGATTTTTATTTTTTCTGCCTGGAAATTCGTGCTTTCCATGGCTGGAATTGCTTTGACAAATACCGGAGGAAGGCTGTCCTTGGAGCCACCCGTAGGGGTCCCTTTTCGGGCGCAATGGGCCAGGGAGTAGGCCATGACCAAAAGGAATAAGCGTCGTAATATTGTGTACTTCATAAGTCCTGACTGCAAAATAACGATTATTTTGTGTAAAATACCAATGTCCGACAAAAGCGGGGGCACTTATTTTGTATAGGCCATACAGGCCACACTAATCTTAAAAGGGGCGGCCGCTTCCAAGGCCTGGTAACAGGCCCTTAGGGTAGCACCCGTAGTAAGCACATCATCTACCAATAATAGGTGTTTGTGCCTGCAGGTTGCTGGCTCAGACAGCCTAAAAAGACTCTTGGTTGCCCGCAAGCGTTCCTGGCGATTCCTATGGGTTTGGCTGTTGTTTTTAGCGGCTTTGATCAACAGGCCCTCAGCATAGGCAACGGCCAGTTCATTCGCTATTTTTCTACCAAAGGCACTTACCTGGTTATAGCCCCTTTGTCGTTGTTTTTTTGGGTGTAGCGGTACCGGAACAACCAGGTCAATGTCTCGGAACCGGCCACTTTCCAGCATGTCTTCCGCCAACCATGCCCCCATAAAATCGCCAGCCTGCTCTTGTCTGTGGTACTTTAAGCGATGAATGAGTTGTTGGACTTTACCCCTTTTGTAAAAGTAAAACAGGGCGGTCGCGGCTTCCAGTGGTATGTGGTCACCCAGCTGCTTTTCCATAGGGTTCCCTGCTTCAAAACTGAAACGGGTCAGTGCCAAGTCATGCCGACAATATAGACAGATAACCCCTTCGTTCGTTGTCAGGGACGCTTCACAGCACAAACAGCATGCAGGGAAGAAGATATCCAGTAGGTCTTTTATTGGATTCATAGCATTTTTTGCGAAATATACTTTTTTTACCGCTTCAGTTACCCAAATGCTAAAAAATTATTTTTTACCGCGATTTTTGGGGGTAAAACCCGCTATTTTTGTATAATTTGTTGTAAATATGCACGTTGAATATAAAGTTAGGTATTTTAATTAAGCAATCATGGAAGATAACAATACAATGAATCAAACAATACAACCGGCGTCGAACCCCGGTAATAAAAAGAATACTGCCGCCATCGTATTAGGCGTCCTACTTGCAGGCTTGTTGGCCTATACGGTTTACAGTAGCCTAGAGCATACCAAGTTGACCGATGCCCTGGAAAAAGAAAGAACAGCCATTGCACAGGACCTAGACAATATGGTAGGGAAGTATGAAGAAGCCATTGCTCAAAACACGACGATGTCTGAAGAGTTGACACTTAAGCGCGATAAGATCGTTGCCTTAAGAGATTCTGTAAAAGGGTTGAAAGCCACCAATTACAATACGATACGCCGTTACCGACGTCAGATTACTGCGTTGGAGGCACAGAACAGAAAGTTGTTTTTTATCAATGATTCCCTGGCCGTTGCCAACCAATCCTTGAGCGCAGACCTCAATACAGCCCAGCAAACCATTACGACCCAGACGCAACAGTATGATGACCTGACGGCTACCAACCAGGCATTGTCTGAAAAGGTGGCCATTGGTTCGGTCTTGAAAGTGAACGATATCAAGGTGGTAGCCATGAGAGAACGCAGTAGTGGAAAGATGACTGAAACCAGGCGTTCCAGAATCACAGATGCCTTTAGGGTCATGTGTACCATTGCGGAGAACAAGGTGGCAGACAAGCAGGCACATAAGGTCTATATCCAAGTAGCCGATGCCCAGGGTAATACGGTGGCAAGCAAGGGCGAACACCAGCTTTTATCTGGAGAGAAGGTAGCCTATAGCGATGTTACCACCGTTGATTACGAGCAAGAAGCACTGGAGATTCTTTCCCTGATTACTGTAGACAGGGTGCAGATAAATAAAGGTGTTTATACAGTAAATGTCTATGTGGAGGCGGCCCTTGCAGCAAGTGCGGAGATCCGACTTAAGTAATTCGTAGTACAGTGGTCTAAATGACTGCCAAGTATATAGAAGTGGAAGGGACTTAGATCAATTCCACTTTTTTATTTTAACAGTCCTAAAAGCTTTACTATTTTTGCAGCATGGCAAATCAAGAGGATCAATTTAAAAAAGTAATCTCACACGCCAAGGAATACGGCTACGTCTTTCCGTCGAGTGAGATTTACGACGGTTTGAGTGCGGTGTACGACTATGCTCAGAACGGTGTAGAATTAAAAAGGAATATCAGGGAGTACTGGTGGAAGGCCATGGTGCAAATGCACGAGAATATCGTCGGGATTGATGCCGCGATTTTTATGCACCCAACCACCTGGAAGGCTTCGGGTCATGTAGACGCCTTTAACGATCCGTTGATCGACAACAAAGACTCCAAGAAACGCTACCGGGCCGATGTATTGATCGAAGACTATGTCGGTAAACTGGATGCCAAGATTGATAAAGAGGTCAAAAAGGCCGCCAAACGCTTTGGCGATGCTTTTGACAAGGCACAGTTTCTAGAAACCAATCCACGGGTACTTGGCTACAAAGAAAAAGGTGCTGCCATTCTAAAGCGGATGGGGCAGTCCCTGGAAAAAGAGGACCTGGCCGATGTAAAGGCCCTGATAGAAGAATTGGAGATTGCCTGCCCCTTGTCGGGCTCTAAGAACTGGACCGATGTCAAGCAGTTCAACCTGATGTTTGGTACCAGGCTGGGTGCTACAGCGGAGTCTTCTATGGAGCTTTACCTGCGCCCGGAAACTGCCCAGGGTATTTTTGTCAACTTCCTCAACGTACAGAAAACCGGCCGGATGAAAATCCCTTTTGGCATTGCCCAGACCGGGAAAGCCTTTAGGAATGAAATTGTAGCCCGTCAGTTTATTTTCCGTATGCGGGAATTCGAACAGATGGAAATGCAGTTTTTTGTACGTCCTGGCACCCAGAAAGCCTGGTATGAGCAATGGAAGAAAACCCGCTTACAGTGGCATTTATCACTGGGAATGGGTGCGGAAAACTACCGTTTCCACGACCATGAAAAACTAGCGCATTACGCCGATGCCGCCGCTGATATAGAATTTAAATTCCCCTTCGGATTCAAAGAATTGGAAGGAATTCATTCCCGGACCGATTTTGACCTGTCCAGCCATGAAAAATATGCTTCCAAGAAACTACAGTATTTCGACCCGGAACTCAACGAACGTTATGTGCCCTATGTGGTGGAAACGTCCATCGGGCTCGACCGTATGTTCTTGGCAATTTTCTCCCATTCCCTAAAGGAAGAGACCCTGGAGAATGGATCAACCCGTACAGTACTGCAGTTGCCAGCGGTGTTGGCTCCTACCAAAGCAGCGGTGTTGCCCTTGGTAAAAAAGGATGGCCTACCAGAGATTGCCCGCTCCATAGTAGCAGACCTGACATGGGATTTTGCCGTTACTTATGACGAAAAAGATGCGGTTGGCAGGAGGTACCGCCGACAGGATGCCGTGGGAACACCTTTCTGTATCACGGTAGATCACGATACCTTAAACGATGACAGCGTCACCTTGCGTCACCGCGATACCATGGTACAGACACGGGTAAAAATAGCGGCCCTTAAAGACTTGATAAAAGAGGAAATATCTATGAAGAACTGGTTGCAGAAATGCGCCCAGTAAAGCCCCAGGCCATTGCTATATAGCATAGCCGTTGACTTCATTGCTTATCAATATAACAAACATGCCGCGCAGAGCGCGGCGTGTTGTTTTTTTACTAAAAACGGTATCCCAGGGAAATTCCACCCCTTCCGACCATCTCCAGTTTACTGTTGCCTAACAGGTCCCTACCCAGTCCCACGTAGACTTCCCCGACAAAGCCCCGGCGGCTGATAAATTTGGCGCCGGCACTGAGACCCACCGCAAAGTCTGTAAATTTTTTGGCGTCCCAAATCTCCTTACTGTGATGCAGCATCCCAAAGACCTCCATAAAAAAGCCCTGGGCGTGTTTATTTGAAAAAAACTGACGGTAATAAGGCGTCAGTGAAAAGCTCCGGTACTCGTTTAAACTCATTGACTCATCGTCCAGGCTAAAGGCGATTCCCATCCCGTAGGAGGATTCTTCATTGATGATTTTTTCATAGCTGACATCGGCCAGTTTAGAGGCAATCAGGTTAAAAAGGTTTATCTTGAGTTCTTGGGAAGGCTTTGTCGCTTCCTTTTCTTGGGCAAAAAGTGCTGTAGTTGAGAGCAACAGCGCACTCACAACAATCCATTTTGTTTTCATAGCAAATGTAGTTTTAGTGTTAAGCCACCAAGAAGACAAATATCATGCCAAAAAATATTAAACAGGCCTTTAAAAACGGTATCCCAGGGAAATTCCACCCCTTCCGACTATCTCCATGTCACTGTTGCCTAACAGGTCCCTACCCAGTCCCAGGTAGACTTCACCGACAAAGCCCCGCGGCGTGATAAATTTGGCGCCGGCACTGATTCCTACAGCAAAATCAGTATAGCTTTCCTCCCAATGATTTTCCACATCAGCATCGTAATCATACTCAAAAAAATCATCCTCTCCGCTGTGTAGCATCCCAAAGATCTCTACAAAGAAACCCTGGGCGTGTTGGTTTGAAAAAAACTGGCGGTAAAAAGGGGTCAGTGAAAAAGTCCGGTACTCGTCTACGCTCATTGTCTCATCGTCTAGGCTAAAGAGCAGTCCCACCCCGTAGGTGGATTCTTCATTGATGATTTTTTCATAGCTGGCATCCACCCACTTAAGGGCGATCAGGTTAAAAAGGTTTATCTTGAGCTCCTTGGAAGCTTTTGTGTCTGACATTTCTGTTTCCTGTACAAAACGGGTCGTTTCTTGGGCCAAAAGGGCGGTAGTTGGAAGTAGAAAGACAGCGAGTAAGATCAATTTTTTCATCTGTTTAAAGGGTATAGGTTATCTGATAACATAATAGGTATAAAAGTGGCTGTATATACACGCGTTCTCTTATAAGAAAAAGTTGTTTTGCCATAAAAAAACAGCCTAAATATACAAACAAAAACCATACCATAGCGGCTTTTTAAAACAAAGCTTTCAGTTGTACGCTCCCGGTATGTATGGCAGGGGATGTTTCACTGTTTCTGCCCGAATAGTCCAGACTCAGGTGTATATAATTGTTGAGCTTTCGGTGTACCCGGCTGCTCCAGGTAAAGTTCTTGCCGGCTTGTAGGCCTTCCATCATTTGATAGGCTACCGGGCTGTTCACCGGTCCGCTGAAATGGTTGTTCAGTACCTGAACGTTAACGGCCAGGCTATAACCGCTTTTTTTGTTTAGTGTCAGGGCTCCTACTAGTTGTTGCCGGCGCAGTTTTTCCTTGTTGCCCGCAGTGTTTGTTTTATGGGTCCAATCCCAGGCCAGTGAAAAAGAGAGTTCTTTGCTGTAGTGATAGGCTATTTTAGGAGTCAGTAGCCGGTTTTCCAGTTGGTGATTCCGATCGCTAAAGTGCATAGATGTTTGTTGGTGTTCACTGTATTCGGTCAGCAATTGTAGCTCCCAGTATTGCCCCATTCGGTGCTTGAACTGTAGTTGGTGTTGTCGTACAGTATTTTTTAACAGGTCCAGGCTGTTGTTGTTTTTAAGGCTTGATTTATTAAACAGATAGCTGGTTGAAAAACGTTTTTTCCCCCTGTTAAAGGCCAGGCTGTTGCTCAGCTGAAAGTTTCCTCCCAACCACTGGTCCTGGTCGTTTAGGAAAGGGTTTAAGGGAAAACCGCTCCCTTTCTTTTCCTGTTTGCTGTCAATCCACAGACTGGTTTGGTTGGAAAAGCCTGAGAGGATTCTTTTCAGCCCCTTGTGTGTTTGCCAAGCATGGGCACTCAGGCTGAGCGATTGAGACAGTTGCTGTTGATAAACAGGTAGGTAACGGAGGGTTGGCAGCATGGTTCTAAGGTAGTCGGCCTGGTCGGCAAACTGGGCGATTTCGAACTCATTCAGTTCTTTTAGGCCATTTTCGTTGTAGTCAATCCAGGTGTAATAGCCCTGACCGGGGGCAGTTTTTATATAAACAAAATCGTGGAGGGGAAGGCTTCCTGACATGCTTTGATAACGCGTGCTAAGCCTAATAGCCCCCTGAAAGAACTGTTGTCGATACTGTAGGTTGGTGTTTAGGGATGTTGTTTCTGTTGCCAGGGCATGGCTTACTTTTCGGTAATGGGCAAAGGCGGTTAGCTCCCTGTTTGCTGATTTGAATAACCGCGTACGTAGCGACAGGGTTTTGGCTTGGTTTACCTGGGTAAGTTGCCGGTTCTGAACACTGTCAGTAAGTCTGATGCCCGCACCCAGCCGGAGGTAGACTGCGGTAGTGTCTCCGATTCCGAAAAAGGCTTCGTATTCTTTGAATGCATGGCTGTCCGCCTGCAGTCCAGGATTGCCTGACAGCTGGCGTTTGTTTTGTTCGAGGTCCCAGCGCAGGCCGCCCCAGCTCTTTGAGAAATGCCGGGTCGTTTCCAAGTTGTTCCTAACAAAGCTGCCGCTGCCCATCGGTGACTGATGCTTGAGCAGGCTGCTGTGTAGCTGTACCGACAGTTTTTTGTCTCTATAATGGCCATTTAGTAGGTGTTTATTGCCGGTATAGGCATGGTCAAAAGAAAGCCTTTCAAACGTGTAGTGTAGCTGTTTTTTGTCTGTATTGGAAAGGTTCAATCCGGCTTTTAGCAGGGCCTGGTCACCCAGGGGTGTTCCCAGGTTCCAGTCTCGGTCAAATTCTAGCCCTTGCAGGCGTTCGATACTTTGGAAGCGGCGGTTGATAAACTCCAGGGACAGGTTACTTTTTAGTGACCACTGCTGATCGACCAATACCTGGTCCCAATGGAATTTGCCGGCCATCCCCCTGTTCTGTGTATCATCCAGGGAGGAAAACAGGTTGGCATCTTTGTTGCTAATGGCGGTCTCTGCCAGGATACGGGTCTTTTCCGAAGGCTTATAGGCCATTTTAAACAGCCCTATTTCCAGTTTTTCTGGGGCAGTCAAGCGAATTACCGGCTGGTAATTTCCAGCCAGTGCTCCCACATACTCATAGACATTTCCCAGGGCGGTGACTTCTTGTAGTGCGTAGGCACCCAGCCCTTCTCCCACATAGGAAAAAGCGACCTGGTACAGGCCTGGACCTTCCTCGAGGGTATGCACAAAGACCTCCGTGTCTCCAAGCACCTGTTTTTTATACAGGATTTTATCTTCGTTATAATCTGCTTCATAGGCTGACGGTGCCACCATAGCATTGGGCTCATTGCCGGCCCCGGCCAGTATTTCCTGTTGCTGGCTGCTGAGCGGTTGTCCTAAGGGCTGTGTTTTCAGGTCTGATTCGTGGTAATAATAGCCCTCTAACTGCCATTGCTCGTTTTGATAGCCCACATGGTTATAGGTAATCAACCGGTTGTAAGACTGATCGGTATACTGAAATTCAGCAGTGATGCGCATACTTCCCCTAATCGGAAAGGTACTGTTAAAGCTAAGTTCCGCCGTGTTGTAATCAATGGTGTAATCGTGTTCTTCCCCGCGTTTTAGGGGGCTCCCATTGACGTAGATCTGTTCAGTGCCGGATAAGATCAGGATGTATTGCTCGCCCAGGTCAGAAAGCTGGTAGGGCCCCTGGTTTCCTTCTACACCCCTAAATTGCCGTTTTTTGTATTTGCCTTTTACCAGTGCCCCGGAGACCGATGCATCAAAGCGGCCGCCGCGCTTGTTTTTAAAACGGGTCTCAAACTGAAGGCCAGACACTTTCTTGTTAAAGTTCATAAAACGACTTTCCCGGTTGTTTAGGTAGACATCACCGGCGTCCAGGGTCCAGTCATCGTGGTACAGCGATACGAATACCCGGTCAAATTCATTGAGTTGGTAGGTGTTTCCGTTTTCTTGTATGGGGAGGTTGGTGTCAACAATGGCGGCTTTGACACGTACTTTTTCAGACAATTTTCCCGAAATGTTCAGGTCCATGGAAGCGGCCAGTACCCCGTTTTGTTGGTTGCCTACGCCAAAGTTTCGCAGGATACTTCCCTCGGTCTGGAGGCCTTTAAAAGGCACCGTATTTATAGGTCGTTTTTGGGCGGTCAGGCGGTATCCCTGGGTGTCATTGTGTAGGTAGGGAACAATCCTTTTTGGGTCAAACACCTGGTAGGTACGGGTCATAAAGGCTGGGTAAGAGCGGTATTGGATACGCACCTTGTTGGGTGTGGGCGCGTTTGGACGAAAGACCAGCAGGGCCTGTCCGAAGTCAACTTCGTACCAGTGTGGTTCAACCACCATGTCGTTTTCAGAGAACACCTTAAAACGAAAAGGGCTGATACTGACCGTATCGATACGGACACTGTCATTTACCACCCGGTAGGTTTTTAGGTGGTTCCTGTCCGATTGACCCTGCATCGAAAAAAGACCTACCAGGAGTACGCTGTACAGAAGCAATCGTTTCTTCATCTTGTACAGCGAACGTTAGAATGTCAAAAATAGTCTAAAAGGCCTGCGTATCTTTAGGGTATCAAATCCCGAATACGTCGCGTGCGTTTTGGGTGGTGGCCTTGGCAATGTCCGCTGCAGTGCAGTTATAAATCGCTGCCAGTTTGTCGACCACCTTCAGTAGGTAAAGACTCTCATTTCGTTTGCCCCGGTGGGGTGTTGGGGCCAAATAGGGCGCAT
>JASMME010000189.1 GCA_030748365.1 Lutibacter sp. | reverse complement strand
ATTATGCTGATTATATAAAATTAGTAATTTTAGAAAAATCTAAAATATCAAAAAATAAATTTTTTAAAAATATAAAAAACTTTTCTATCAATAAGAAAAATTATTTTTTCTTTTTTAGTAATAATTTTTTTTAAATTTTTCAAAATTGAATTTGGTGACCAATTGATTTTTTAAATCGCTTACTTCGTCTTGTAAACGATTCTTTTCCCTGAGTTTTAGAATGCTGTTCCAGAGCATTTCCTTAGCATTGTCATCTTTGACTATATAATCATAGACCCCGTTCTTAAGCAATTCGATCGCGACACGTATTTCTTCCTGGCTGCTGACGATGATTACTTCAATGGATGGATCATAGCGCTTGATAGTATCGTATAAGTCTTTGCCATTACTATCGGGTAGGTTATAGTCTATACAAACCAAGTGGGGTTTTTCGTGCAGTTTGTTCAGGGCCCCTTTGGCATTTTCAAACAGGGTAATTTTGTAGTCTGGATTCATGGACAAATGATATTTTATCATTTCTCCATACCATGAATCGTCTTCTACCGCAAATATTTTAAAAGGATTATTCATGGGTTTTTACTTTTGACCAGTGAGCGTTCGTACCTACGCATTGCTCCCGGGTATATGGCGTTTTTATAATGGTCTGTTTTATAAGTTTCTGGTAGGGGGTTTATTTAATAAAATGTAATAATCTTAGTCATAAATTTAACGAAACTTATTTTTAGGTTGGTGATAAAACAGCAAAAAAAACAGTCTTAGCGCCTTTTTAATCTATAATGGGCTGACCATTAGCGCAATAACTGTATCGATTAATTAGACATAAACTAATTATACACAATATCTGAGTTAGACAAGTGTGTGCAGAAATAAAGAAAAAAATAGAACCCCCTTTTTAAAAAGCCTTTTTAAGGGTGTTTTTTTGTCAGTTTAGCACTTAAAAACAGGTAGCAACGACATTGCTAGGTTTACAAAATATACCTACCTTGTCTGCTAAAATTTCAGGCCATGATTTTGATTGTGGAAATAAGCCCACAAAGAACCCATTCAATACGGCAAAAAGTATTGCGAAAGGATATTTTCCTGCCCCATACGTTTAAGGGCGATTATCAAACAGCAACCTTTCACTTGGGAGCCATTTATAATGGCAGACTGGTCGCTGTTTCAAGTTATATGCAAGCATCACATGCCTGTTTTTCAGGGCGTCAGTACCAGCTTAGGGGTATGGCCACTTTGCCCAAGTTTCAGGGCTTGGGTGCCGGGGCTTTGATGTTAAAAGAAGCTTGTCTTCGCTTACAGAAAAGACAAGTGGATCTTTTGTGGTGCAATGCCCGCGAACGGGCTGTTGGCTTTTATCAGTCTCAGGGCCTAGACATTGTTGGAAGGCCTTTCCAGATAGCGTTGATAGGTACCCACTACCGAATGTATACCATGCTTTAGATGAAAAGAATAATGTGCTTATTGATAATTGTTAGTCTGACAGGGTTGTTAGGTATGACGGCTCAGCAAGCCTATACCGAGCGGGCACTTACCGGTATGGGAGGGCTTGACTTGACAGAAAAGGGAGGTATAACATTGCAACAGGAAGCCCTGGCTGCCTTTACAGCCATGCAACTTGCTGCCCTAAAGGATGGGATCCACCTCGCGGTTGTTTCCGGCTACCGAAGTTTTGAACGTCAAAAACAGCTATGGAATCGTAAATACCGATCGTATATCGCAGCGGGGCTAACACCACAGGCTGCCATTGAAAAGATCACCCGCTATTCTACCATACCCGGCACTTCCAGGCACCATTGGGGGACGGATGTTGACCTGATTGATGTCGCTCAAAAGATGCCCAAAGACCCTTTGCTAGCAGATCATTATACCGGAAAAGGGGTATATGCACCCCTGAGGGCCTGGTTGATGATGCATGCGGAAAGTTATGGTTTTTACCTGGTCTACGACAACGACCCTAGAAGGAAAGGTTTTGCTTATGAGCCTTGGCACTATAGCTATAAGCCCTTGTCCAAACCCATGCTAGGCTTGTTTTTAAACATTGGTCTGCCCGCTTTTTACCGTGGGAAGTCCTTTGAAGGCAAGGCTTACCTCACACCGACCTTGTTGGCCAGGTACCGTCGAGAGCAACTACAATGTATTCATACAGCCTTGCGTTAGTTATACAGTTATTCTATAACTGCTTTGTTCCGTTCCAGGAGGATTCTGAAGCCCTATTTATTCGTTGAAAAAGGACTTAGTAAAAATGCATAATGGTATTTATTCTCGGTGAGCTTATAGGCCTCATGGGTGTGGGCTCCCCAGCTGGTGTCGCCACCAACTCCCATTTGCCGGTAATCAATATTCAGTGATACCAGTGGGCGTCTTAGCACATCGATGGTATGTCGGTTCCTGACAATGTCTCCATCCCGATGTCGTCCATCTGTGCGTTCCATGGATTCGAAATCTTCCATTAACTGATGGTGTGCACTGACATTAAACGTCGGAAGCCCTCGTATAACCAATCCATCACCCTTCTTATTGGTCAGACTGACCCAGCGTGTGTCCTCTTTGTTTCCGTTTTCCTGAGGCCGTATATAAGCCCAGTACTGCTCCGCAACCGTTCCAGTATATCGATGTATTTTAGCACCGGTTTTCCTGTCCCAGTAACTTTCGTGCGGCCCCCTTCCATACCAGGAAATCTGATCATAGTCATCCGTAAGCTGTAAATTCAGGCCGATACGGGGTATTTCTGGAAAGGTTTCCTTTAGTAAAACCAGGTCGTTTTCAATCAGCATAGTTCCGGAACCATTGATGGTATATTTTGTGCTAAATGTCGCCAGTTTTTCGTTGTTTTCAGTAAACAGGTCGAAATCCACCTTTAAAATAACCTTTCCATCTGCCTTGGCGGTTTCTATATTTGCGACCCTGCGGTGTTTACTTACAAAGCGCCAGTCTTTACAACGTTTGTGGAAATCATTTCCAAAATCGTTGTCGATCGGTGCCCGCCAGAAATTAGGCGTGAATCCATTTTTATTCGCAATCATATTCGGCTTGTCTCCATAATAGAGCCCTGTTATGATGCCTGTTGATTTGTCGAGGATTAGTGTCAGCTCCTTACTACTAATTTCAACACTGTTCGACAGTTCATTGATTGCGATATCAGTGGTGGTTGGTACGTTTTTTGCGAGTGTTGGAGAATTCAATACAAATTGTTCCCAGGCTATTTCGTGTTTTGCAGGTACCAGGTTTTTTTCTGTTTTGCTATAAGCACTGATGGTTAGTATGTTCTCCTTTGACAAGTCAAGTGTTGGGTAGGGGATGCTTCGTTGTTGACTTTCTGAAGGTCCTGCATTTATGTTTTCTAGGCTTCCTTTACTGGTCTCAATACCATCTGTCGTTAATACCCATACAAATTCAAAGTCATCCAGTGTGGTAAAATGAAGTTCATTGCTGATAGTGAGCTGTTGTTGATTTCTGTGCTCAAGACTAAAACGTATCGGCTGGTATACCTTTTTAACTTCCCACAAAGCA
>JASMME010000188.1 GCA_030748365.1 Lutibacter sp. | reverse complement strand
CTATTGTACCCGAACAATACTGCGATGCTTTCTTCGGAGCCCGTGGGACTAAAATGGGGGAGGGTCTTAATGTGGTCCGGTTTTCCGAGGAACATCAGCGCGTAAAATACAGGGTAGATACCGATATCGAGCAAAGAGCCTCCTCCCAGGCCTATATTGTACAGCCTGTTTTCAGGATCATACGGCCCGTTGAACATAAAATCCGATTTTACAAAGCGGAGGGCTCCCAGGGGCTGGGTTTTGATCAGTTCCAGGACTTTGAGGAATTGTGGTTGAAACCGCGTCCAAAAGGCTTCCATCAGAAAAGTATTGGACTCTTTAGAGGCCCGGACCATTTGTTGTACTTCCCGGTGGTTCATGGCAAAGGCCTTTTCGCAGAGCACAGCCTTTCGGTGTTCTAGACAAAGCAGGCTGTGTGCCAGGTGAAAGGCATGGGGCGTGGCTATATAAACGATGTCAACAGCGGGGTCTTCCACCAGTTCTAGGTAGGTGCCATAGGCTTTTTCAAAACAGAAGGTGTCGGCAAAATCCTGTGCCTTTGCCAGTTCCCTGGAAGCCACGGCGTAGCAATGTGCATTGTCGAGACTTTGCAGGTCTTTTGAAAATTTACGGGCGATCTTGCCGCAGCCCAGGATTCCCCAGTGGTAAGTTCTTGCCATACCGCTAATGATTATTGGTTTCCTACGAAAATACGATTTATCTCTTGTTTTTCAGCCCATTTGGCAAGTAAAAAAATCAAGGGATGACTGCCTAGAGGATTCTTAGCTAAAAACCCCGCTTGTATAAAGGCGCTCCCTTTTATCAGCCAATGGATATTGGTCGAAAATATGTAAATTTGCCTCCTAAAACCATTGTTTTGCCAAAGATAGGTGCCATTGAATTGAATGACTTTCCGCTGTTGCTTGCACCCATGGAGGATGTGAGTGACCCGCCCTTTAGGGCCCTGTGTAAATTGCAGGGCGCCGATGTGGTGTATACAGAATTTATTTCGTCGGAAGGCCTGATCCGCGATGCTGCCCGGAGTGTCAAAAAGCTCGATATATACGAAAAGGAACGTCCGGTTGGGATTCAGATTTTTGGGGCCAAGCTTGATTCCATGCTCCGTACGGTGGAGATTGTTGAAAAATCCAAGCCCGACATCATCGATATCAATTTTGGTTGTCCTGTCAAAAAAGTGGTAAGCAAGGGAGCTGGCGCAGGGATTCTCAAAGACATAGACCTGATGGTCAAGCTGACCGACGCCATGGTTAAGCACACCGATTTACCGATTACCGTTAAGACACGTTTGGGCTGGGACCATGATTCCATTCGGATTGTGGAGGTGGCCGAACGACTGCAAGATGTCGGTTGCCAGGCCATCTCTATTCACGGCCGCACCCGTGCTCAGATGTACAAAGGGTCGGCTGACTGGCGCCCCATTGCAGCGGTAAAGAACAATCCCAGGATGCATATTCCCGTGTTTGGTAACGGGGATGTAAATACGCCCGAACGCGCCCTTGAGATGCGCGACGATTACGGGCTGGACGGGGCCATGATTGGCCGGGCCAGTATCGGCAATCCCTGGTTCTTTAAGCAAGTAAAACACTTTTTAAAGACTGGCACCCATTTGCCAGCGATTGGCCTGGCGGACCGGGTAGCCATGGCGCGGCGCCACCTGGAAATGGCCATTGATTGGAAGGAGAATGAGCTGGTGGGGGTGATGGAAAACCGGCGCCATTATACCAATTATTTTAAGGGAATTCCCCATTTTAAGCCCTACCGTATGCGGATGCTTACCTGCAACACTGCAGCCGAAGTCTACCAGGTGTTTGACGAGGTTTTGGAGACTTTTTCCGAGGAATCAACCAGCTGATACCCTGTAAAAATGTATGATAAACAGGTGCTTAAAGACCAAAGGGTTTTTGTTGCGTCCTTAGTCTTGGTACCCAAAACGACGTAGTTGTCGTTGGTCACTACGCCAGTTTTTATTGACCTTTACATAGAGCTCTAGGTGTACTTTTTTCTGGAAGAAAGTTTCCAGGTCTTTCCGGGCTTCTACCCCCACGCGTTTTAGGGCGCTGCCCTTATGTCCAATTAAGATTCCCTTCTGGGTACTGCGTTCCACCATGATTATCGAACGGATCCTAATAATCGTGTCACTTTCAGAAAAGGACTCGGTATCCACTTCCACCGCATAGGGTATTTCTTTTTTATAGTGGAGTAGGATTTTTTCGCGGATGGCCTCGTTGACAAAAAAGCGTTCTGGCCGGTCGGTTAGTTGGTCTTTTGGATAGAAAGGCGGTGATTCGGGCAGCCTTTCCACCAGGTGGTCGAAAACAGCTTGTATATTAAAATTTTCCAGGGCCGAGATCACAAATACAGCGGCTTTGGGCACCTGTTCCTGCCAGTAGGCAACTTTTTCGGTTACGACCTCCTGGGTAGAAGTGTCAATTTTATTGATCAGCAACAAAACGGGTACCTTGCTCTGACGTATTTTTTCAAAGAAAAGCGGGTCTTTTAAGGTCTTTTCGCCGATTTCGACCATATAGATAAGTATATCAGCATCGTCAAAAGCGGCCTTGACTGCGTCCATCATGGCCGACTGGAGTTCATAGGCGGGTTTGATGATGCCGGGGGTGTCGGACAAGATCATTTGAAAATCATCTCCATTGACAATCCCCAGGATCCGGTGGCGGGTGGTCTGTGCTTTGGAAGTAATGATAGAGAGGCGTTCTCCCACCAGGGCGTTCATAAAGGTAGACTTACCGACATTCGGGTTTCCGATGATATTTACAAAACCGGCTTTGTGCTTCATAGTCAAGAAATAAGACGACAAAGGTAGGTTTTATAAGGGGTTAATTAAAAAAAAAGAGGGCTTATTTGAAATAATGTCGTATATTTGCCATCCAAATCGCGGGGTAGAGCAGTAGGTAGCTCGTCGGGCTCATAACCCGAAGGTCGCTGGTTCGAGTCCAGTCCCCGCTACAAAGAAACTCCTTGATTTTTCAAGGAGTTTCTATTTGGAATCAAGTGATGCTTGCATCGTCTTGAGAACAAAATAAAAAATCAGATGGCAAAGCAATCGGAGTTTCTTTGGGCTGTTCCCCTTATTGGCCCATTCCGGAACAACGTGGAGGAATGAATCCAGTCTCTGTTACTAGCAAAACCAGATACGAGCGTATCTGGTTTTTTTGTGGATTTTGTTGTCATGTGTCCATGAACAAAAGAAATTCACAAAAACAACCGCATTGCGGAGCAATGGGTTTTGCTTATTAAGCTACCCCATAATCTGGATCATTTTTTGCAAAGCATAAAAATAAACCCAGTTCCTGCTACTAAAACAATAAAACGGTTATACTTTTATAAAGCGTAGCCGTTTTTTTATATTTACACTATAATTTTTTTAAATGAAAAAAATAGTCAAACCACCACACGATAACTCATCATGGTCTCTAATAGCATGTATGATATGGGTTGGAATAATCGCTTTCTATGGTGATAACATACCAACATGGATATCAGTTGCTGTA
>JASMME010000187.1 GCA_030748365.1 Lutibacter sp. | reverse complement strand
CTGGAGACATTCTACAATCGGCTACCGGTAGTGAGGGCTTTGGCTACGACCCTATTTTTCGTCCGGATGGAAGCGACAAGTCCTTCGCGGAAATGAACTTACAAGAAAAGGGACGGCTAAGCCACCGGGGCAAGGCGGTCCGTAAACTGGTTGATTTTTTACACAAACAAACTTGGTAGCTTATCACAAAACATACCACCGCACTTTTTTACTACTGCTACTGGCACTGGTTCTTACCTGCCTGCTAAACATTCGTATCGGCTCAGTGTATATACCGCTAGACCAGGTACTGTCCGCACTGTGTAACGGTGAGGTTGATAAGGAATCGTGGCGGGCCATAGTTCTCGACTACAGACTGCCCAAAGCAGTGACTGCCATCATTGTTGGGGCTGGCTTATCAATCAGCGGCTTGCTGATGCAAACCCTGTTCCGCAATCCCCTGGCAGGGCCTTTTGTCCTCGGAATCAGTTCCGGAGCCAGCCTGGGGGTAGCCGTACTCATCCTCGGAGCGACTTTTCTGGGAGCAAATCTGGCCATTTATCCTGCCACAAACTGGGGGATCGCTGCCGCTGCTTGTGCAGGGTCTTTCCTGGTGCTAACTGCCGTGATGATTGCGGCTAACCGGGTACGGAACACCATGTCTATCCTAATCATCGGGCTGATGTTTGGAAGTTTTACCGCAGCCATTATCAGTATCCTGGCTTATTTTAGCAGTGCCAACGCCCTGCAACAGTACCTGTTTTGGAGTTTTGGAAGCCTGGGCAACCTCAACTGGAGGGAAATCACTACCTTGTTTAGTGTGTTTTTTGCGGGTACCCTGATGGTGGTTTTTATCATCAAACCGCTAAACAGCTTATTATTGGGAGAAAACTACGCGGAAAGTATGGGAGTTAACATCAAAAACGTACGGAACCTGACCCTGCTCGCTACCAGTTTATTGACTGGGGCGATCACCGCTTTTTCAGGGCCCATTGCCTTTGTAGGGCTGGCTGTTCCGCACCTAACCAAATTGCTATTCAGCACCTCAAATCACAAGACCCTGGTACCAGCGGTGGCGATCTCTGGCGCAATTGTTATGTTGATCTGTGATGGTATTTCACAAGTACCCGGAAGTGAATTTACCTTGCCTATCAACGCCATTACCTCCCTCTTTGGAGCGCCTATTATCATTTGGCTACTGGTCAGAAAACGAACCTTGCACTATTGATATGGATACACAGGACACTTCCCTGATCAGGACAGCGGCACTTTCCATCGGATACCGTACGAAAAAGCATACAAATTGTCTGGCCAGCGATTTGGATATAGGCGTAGCTGCAGGCCAGCTTATCAGTGTGTTGGGGCAAAACGGGATTGGCAAATCAACCCTGTTGCGTACCCTGACAAGGGTACAACCCGCCCTCAGCGGACAAATATTCCTGCAAGGACAGGCCATTGAGCAGCTGAACCGAAGCGACTTATCCCAACACCTAAGCCTGGTACTGAGTGAAAACCTGCCCGAAAGCAACCTCTCTGTGTTTGAATTGGTGGCCTTGGGACGCCAACCCTATACCAATTGGCTGGGTACACTGACTGATAAAGACCTCAAGGCTGTTTACCGATCGCTGGAACAAACCCAGACCCAACACCTGGCAAAAATGCCAGCCCGAGAATTGAGTGATGGACAACGGCAAAAAGTATTGATCTCACGGGCCCTGGCACAAGACACCCCCATTATCGTACTCGACGAGCCCACCTCACACCTAGACCTGCACCATACCATCCATATCTTTTCCTTATTAAAGGAACTGGCAACCAACCATCAAAAGACCATCATCGTATCTACCCATGAGGTCAACCTCGCACTGTCGCTGGCCGACCAGCTCTGGCTGATGTCTCCCGGTAGTTTTATAGCAGGAAAAACCACCGACCTTATTGATTCGGAAGCACTTGACAGGCTTTTTGATTCTGATTTGATTCATTTTGACAAGGCACAGAAACAATTTAACATCCAACAAACCCATTAGTAATACACCGATGAAGTACACCCTTCTTATCTTAGTAAGCATGCTAAGTATGGCCTGTGGGACCAGCAATCTACACCTGACAAAAGGCAACCCTGTAAACATGCCGGAAACCTATGGACCTTCAATCAGGGCTACCGACCTGAAAACCCATGTTTACCAACTGGCCTCCGATGCTTTTGAAGGCAGGGATACCGGAGAACCCGGCCAACAAAAAGCAGCGGCCTACCTAAAGGATTTTTACCTGAAAAATCAGTTGCTTTCTCCCCTGGGTGGCGGAGATTATTTTCAGGAAATCGATCCGAAATTCCTACAACCAGGTATCAAACCCAGCGAGAATGTGGTCGCTTTTATTGAAGGCAGTAGCCTACCGGCAGAGGTACTTGTTATTTCAGGGCATTATGACCATATAGGTATTCATGATGGCGCTATCTACAACGGTGCTGATGACAATGCTTCGGGTACGGCGGCTGTCATGGAAATTGCCCAGGCCTTTCAACAGGCCGTAGAAGCAGGACACAGACCGCTTCGTTCCATTCTCTTCTTACACCTCAGTGCAGAAGAAAAAGGCCTGTTAGGGTCTAAATACTATGTGAGCGCGCCTATATTTCCCCTAGAGAATACCATTGCTGACCTGAATATTGACATGGTTGGCCGGATTGATAAGGCACACCAAAAACGACCCAATTATATCTACCTGATCGGATCGGATAAACTGAGTAAGGACTTACACCAGCTTTCAGAAAAGGCCAATAAGCAGTTTGTAGGCCTAGACCTGGACTATACCTATAACAAGGAAAACGATCCCAACCGTTTTTACTACCGGTCTGACCATTATAATTTTGCCAAGCACAACATTCCGGTCATCTTTTATTTTAACGGTACCCACCAAGACTATCACAGACCAACGGATACACCCGATAAAATACACTATGAATTACTGGCAAAAAGGGCCCGTCTGGTCTTTTATACGGCCTGGGAATTGGCCAACAGGCCCAAAAGGATACGAGTGGATTAGTTTGGTGTTTTCACTTACTCTCCTGCCACCAACTGAAAATACAAACTTGGGTGCTGCTTGGGCGCAGTCAAAGCATTTAAAACTTTAAATGGCAGCTGGAAGCTATCTAGCCGTTGCAGGGTCTTTAAATGAAGCTCCAATGACCCATAGGCAGGTACTTGTATAAAACGGCTGTTCCGATGAAAAGTGAAAGGCCCCAGGTATTCGAGGTGAATGGGTAAGGCACTGTGGTTGCGAATCTGTACCCTGGCAATGGCCACTCCATTGGGTTTATAGCCCAACAATTGGCAGCTAAGGTTTGCGTAGAGTACTGGGAGTAGGTTGTCTGTTTTACCGATAAGCAGGTCCTTAAACCAAACCACCGTTTTGCCTTTTTTTAGGGCTGCTTTGATCGCTTCTTTATCCCGGATTTCAGCCAGCACAAAGGTCATTGGACGGTGTTTACCCGCAGGAATATCAAACAACCAGTCTGTAATACCGTGAACATCAGAATTGC
>JASMME010000186.1 GCA_030748365.1 Lutibacter sp. | reverse complement strand
TATGACCAGCTGGAAGCAACGGTACGGATCAGCCGTTACCGCAAGGTGTCTTCAAAAAAGGACGGAGATGCCTACCAACTCGTTTTCAATACAACGCCCTTTTATCCGGAAGGGGGTGGACAGGTAGGCGACCAGGGATACCTGGAAACCGTTGACGGACAACAGCTACCTGTTGTGAACACCAAGAAAGAAAACAACCTGATTATCCATGTGACCCGAAGTTTGCCGGAAGACCCAAGCCAGGAACTACGGGCCGTGGTGGGAGAAAAATCGCGTTTTGAAACGGCTTGTAACCATACGGCCACCCACTTGTTACACCAGGCATTAAGAACGGTATTGGGCAGCCATGTCACCCAGAAGGGCTCTGCCGTACAAGCGGGCAGCCTGCGTTTTGATTTTTCCCATTTCGCCAAATTGAGCCAAGCAGAACTCAAGGCTGTGGAAGATTTTGTAAATGCGCGTATCGCCGATAAGCTAGCCTTGGAGGAACTGCGGGATATTTCCATGGAACATGCCCTGGAAAAAGGGGCCATGGCCCTGTTCGGGGAAAAGTACGGAACACAGGTACGGGCCATTCAGTTCGGTGAGTCCATAGAGCTTTGTGGAGGTACCCATGTACAAAACACAGGCGATGTATGGCATTGTAAGATCTTGTCTGAAACGGGCATTGCCGCTGGCATACGGCGAATCGAGGCCATCAGTAACCAGGCCGTCAAAGACCTGTACGCTGAAAACGAACGCGTTTTCAGCAAGGTAAAAACCCTGTTAAAGAACCCCCAGGATCCGGAAAAGGCCGTCGCAGACCTGCAACGCGACAACCAGGCACTCCACAAAGAGATCGATGGTTTGCTAACAGAAAAAGCACAGGCGCTTAAAGGCAGCTTGCTCCAAGAGATTACTCCGATCAACGGGGTACAATTTCTGGCGAAAAAACTGGACCTGGATCCACACCGGATCAAAGACCTGGCCTTTGCCCTTGGTAAAGAGGTCCCTCAGTTGTTCCTGGTATTCGGCAGTGAAAAAGACGGCAAGGCTTTTCTGACCTGTTATATCGACAAAGACTTGGTAAGCGACAAACAATTGAACGCCGGACAGGTGGTACGCGAATTGGGCAAATACATCCAGGGCGGTGGGGGCGGTCAGGCTTTCTTCGCCACTGCAGGCGGAAAGGATCCCAAAGGCATCTCAGCGGCTTTGGACAAAGCAAAAACCTATATCAACTAAGAAGGCCAAACGGGTCGTTGTTGCCAACTACTGGCACAGCATCCGGGGTCTTTAAATAAATAGTACCCCTTGGAGTTTAGAACCCCTATAAACCTTGGCAAAGCACATCCTCCGATAGACCACCAATCGGAATTGTTCCTGATCGGCTCGTGTTTTTCGGAAAATATAGCCGCCAAACTGGCCTATTATAAGTTCCGCTTCTACGCCAACCCTTTGGGGATACTCTACCATCCTGCAGCCATAGAGACCCTCCTTTCAAAGGCTGTTCAGAAAAAGAAATACTGCAAAAAAGACCTTTTTTATTTCAATGAGCGCTGGCACTGTTTTGACGCCCATTCCTGCCTGAGCGATGCCGATCCGCAAGTACTGCTGAACAGGTTGAACCTGGCCATGGAAAAGACCCGGGAACAGCTAGGAAAAAGCAGCCATGTGTTTATTACCCTAGGGACTGCCTGGGGCTATCGAAGTGTTGAAACCGATACGATTGTGGGGAACTGTCATAAGCGGCCGGCAAAGGATTTTGTCAAAACATATACCGGGATCGAAACAACCGTAGCTGCCCTAGAGAACATAGACCGACTGATCCGGAAACTGGCCCCTCATACCAACCTGGTCTTTAGCCTAAGCCCGGTTCGGCATCTCAAAGAGGGCCTGGTAGAAAATAGGCAAAGCAAGGCCCAATTACTGACGGCCATCCACCAGGTCAGAAGCCCACAAAAACAGGTACACTACTTTCCTGCTTATGAAATTATGATGGACGACCTGAGAGATTATCGCTTTTACCGCCCAGACATGATCCATCCAAACGAAACGGCCATCGATTATATCTGGGAACAGTTCGTTCATTGCTGGCTCAGCACAGGGAGTTTGCCCGTTATGAAGGCCGTCGAAAATATTCAAAAGGGACTGGCCCACAAGCCTTTTAACCCAGCGTCAAAACAACACCGGGTATTTCTACAAAACCTGGCGGAGAAAAAGGCCCAACTGGCCCGTAGTCACCAGATCCACTTCGAGGAATAGGATCAAGGGGTTTCGTGCTTGTCAAAATAGTCTAGGGTCAGGTTTACAAAGGTTCTGATCCCCAGGGAAAATGCACTTTCATCAATAAAAAAATCGGGGGTATGATGTGGGGCTGCATCCGCAGTTTCAACCCCGGCTGGTTTCCCGCCGAGGAAAAAATAGAAGCCTGGTACTTTTTGCTGGTAAAAGGAGAAATCCTCTGCGCCGGTTACTGCATCGATCAAATGTACATTGTCGGTTCCTGCTGCCTTTTGCAAGGAGGGCAGCATGTCACTGACCAACTTAGGGTCGTTATAGGTAATGGGATATCCCTCGCTGATGCTAAGACTTGCTTTGGCGCCAAAAGCAGCAGCGATTGCAGGAACTCGCCGTACCATCTCGCGGTTTAATTTTTCCTGCATTGCATAATCCAGGGTTCTGATGGTGCCAATCATCTCGACTGACTCGGGGATGATATTGTTGCGAAGTCCGCCTCGAATGACTCCAACGGTGATAACCGCCGCTTGTTTGGTCAACTCAGTATCCCTGCTTACAATGGTCTGCAAACCGTTGATGATCTGGGCCGAGACCACTACAGGATCAATTCCCTGCCAGGGACGGGATCCATGGGATTGCTGTCCCTGTACCTCGATTACAAAACGCTGGGCTGCTGCCATAATACCTTTTGGCCGGTAGGCAAGGGTGTTTACAGGAATTTTGGCCTTGATATGCAGTCCGAAGATAGCGGAAACATCCGGGTTTTTTAAGACCCCGGCATCAACCATCATTTTCGCACCTCCCTCTTCTCCTTCAGGCGGCCCTTCTTCAGCTGGCTGAAAAATAAATTTTACGGTGCCCCGGAGTTGGGGTTTTATCGCTGAGAGTACAGTAGCCGTTCCCATCAAAATGGCAATATGGGCATCGTGCCCACAGGCGTGCATCACCCCTGTTTCAATGCCGTTATAGCTACCGATAACTTTGGAGGCGAAGGGTACGGGGGTTCTTTCCGTAACGGGCAGGGCATCAATATCGGCCCTTAGTGCAATCACAGGACCTGGTTGCCCGCCTTTTAAAATACCTACGACCCCTGTATGGGCAATCCCTGTTTGGACTTCCATACCCAGGTCTTTGAGGTGTCTGGCAATCTTTTCTGCGGTTTTAAACTCCCTGTTAGAGAGTTCCGGATATTGGTGAAAGTCCCTTCGCCATTCGATGACACGGGGTTCAATATCCTCAATAAGTTTGTCTAGGGGAGACTGTTGGGCGCTTAGGACGGTAGAGATGAGGAGACATAAGTA
>JASMME010000185.1 GCA_030748365.1 Lutibacter sp. | reverse complement strand
CTATGGAGCTAGGACACCCATGACCACCGTGTCGACCCCCATGGTACACGATTCGCTGCCACTGGTAAAAGCTCCTTCCTACCTAAAAAGCCCACAATTACCCTACTTCAGGTTGCCCGCTTTTGAAAAAATAACACGCAATGAAATTGTCGTCTTTAACTGGCCGGCAGATACCGTTCGGTTCTTTAGGGACCGCTCCAATATACACGTTGACAAGCCCATAGATAAAAAATCCAATTATGTCAAACGCTGTGTAGGTATCCCTGGAGACTCTTTAGAAATTATTGATGGCTATATTTATATCAACGGGGAACGTACCGTATTACCAGACAGGGCCAAACCACAATATTTCCACAAGGTAAAGACCAATGGCGCCTTATCGAAGGCCGCCCTAAAACGGTATGAGGTTACTGAAGGTAATTTTCAAGGGGACCTCTATTACCTGAACCTCACGGATAGGAATGCCCGAAAATTGGCCAATAACCCCTTGGTCATCAGTGTTGAAAAGACCCTCTCTGCTGAAGGAAGCTATGACCCGGCTATTTTCCCACACAATAAACAATACCCTTGGTCTATAGATAATTACGGCCCCATTTACATACCCAAAGCCGGTGCCACAGTGTCCCTGAATGCCCAAACCATCCCTTTTTATCAAAGAATTATTGACGTATATGAAGGGAACGACCTGACAATCGATGGTGAGGATATATACCTAAACGGTCAGCTGTCCGATAGCTATACCTTTAAACAGGATTATTATTGGATGATGGGTGACAACCGTCACAATTCTGAAGATGCACGTTATTGGGGCTATGTACCTTTTGACCATGTGGTCGGGAAACCTGTATTTATCTGGATGAGCTGGGACAGCCATGCGCAAGGCATACAAAATAAGATTCGATGGAAACGCCTCTTTACGACAGTTCACGGAAGTGGAGAACCTGTTTCTTATTTCTATTACTTCCTGGGCGCCTTGCTGTTGTGGTATATATACAGCGCTTATCGCAAAAGACAAAAGAACCTATAAACCCACCGTACAACGATGGTTTTAGTGCACCCTTCCTATTTCTCACCCATTGTTCAATATGTGGCAATGATTCGTGCTGATAAGGTTATTTTTGAGGTGGAAGATCATTTTCAAAAACAAACCTATAGAAACCGTTGCGTACTCTATTCAGCCAGGGGAAAGCAAGTGCTCAGCATCCCCATTCAACACGGTAGTGGAAGCAAACAAAAGGCTACAACAGTTCGCATTGATTATAAGGACCATTGGGAGGTACAACACCTCAGAACACTCAAAACGGCTTACAATGCCTCTCCATTCTTTGAATTTTACCAGGACGAACTCAGCGAACTATACCAGAAAAAACAGCCCTTTTTAATAGACTTCCTCTTTGATTGTCACGAGTTTGTTATGGAGGCCCTACAGGTAACAATCCCTTATACAAGAACCCGTGAATACCAATCTCAAACGGAAGCAACTGACCACCGTTCACTGGTCATTGCCAAATCTGAAAAACAGTATGATCTCAAACGCTATATCCAGGTTTTTGAACAGTCACATGGGTTTATCCCCAACCTCAGTATCCTAGATCTCTTGTTTATGGAAGGACCGAATGCCTTAAACTACCTCGAACAGCAGGTAGTTGAACTATAGGCCTTGTTTACATAGAGACCCTGGCGATCAATCTACCGTTCTATTCTATCGCCTCAATTGGCGGCGGCCCCGCTGGTATAATGGCCTCATAAACTTCTGCACCTTTTCGCCGGCGGTATTCCGACCTTATTTTTTTAAGCAATTTGGGGTCTTTATACAAGTCAAGCATGGTCATGGCCATAGCCTTGGCAGCATATAGCATCCCTTTATGGCCAATAGACATTCCTCCGCAGGCAACTACAGCCCAGGAATGCCAAGGAGTATCTATGGGGGCAGTGGTCACCCCAAGATTGATATTCGGTACGTTCCAACTGACATCGCCCACGTCTGTCGACCCACCACCTGGATGTTCCCTGGTAGCTTCCATAGGTTTAATACTGCCGTCGAGCCCGAGAGTAGGTTTTCCGGTAGATCTCTGTATGTTCTTGGCAAAGGCAATTTCCGCCTCTGTGTAGCTAATGGGCCCTAACAATTCAAGGTTTTTCTGCATCACTGCACCCCCGGTGCGGTTGACAAGTACTTCATAAATACCCGAGACCAATGAAATCTTATGGTCAACATCTGCCATGATTGCAGCACCGCCAGCCATTTCTTTAATACGTTCATAAACAGGCATCATACCCGTTCGTTTGGAATCCCTCACCCGCATCCACAACCGGGCGTAATCAGGAACTACATTTACCACCTGACCACCGTCCTGTATATGGTAATGCATCCTGACAGTTGGTTTCACGTGTTCCCTGTAGTAATTGACCCCGGTTGTAAACAATTCCAGGGCATCGGAAGCACTTCTCCCGTTCCAGGGATCGGCTGAAGCATGTGCCGCCTGGCCAAAAAAGGATATTTTAAAATCGATTAGTGCCAAAGAACTTTGTACATCAGCTTCTATAGAGGCGGAAGGGTGCCAGCTTATATTTACGTCTACATCTTCCCAAAGCCCCTCACGAACCATCCATACTTTACCAAAAAATCGCTCTTCAGCGGGGGTTCCAAAAAACTTAATCGTTCCCTTAATTTTTCCCTTTTCTATCAACTCCTTGATCGCAATAGCAGCCCCCAGACTGCCTGTACCAAACAGGTTATGACCACAACCGTGGCCAGCGGCTCCTTCGGAAAGTGGTTCTTTGGTGGCCTGCGCTTTCTGAGAGATTCCAGGCAAAGCATCAAACTCTCCCAATACACTAATGACTGGCTTTCCCGAACCATAGGTCGCTATAAAAGCGGTCGGCATGCCCGCTACTCCACGACGGACTTCAAAACCGTTTTCTTCCGCATAATCAGCAAGTAACTTTGAGGAAACCGTTTCTTCAAAAGCTGTCTCAGCCTGGGCCCATATAGCATCGCTTAACGAAATCAGGGCTGACTGGTGATTCTCTACACTTCTTATTATTTGGTTTTTGTGCTTGGGTAGTTTTTGCTGTGCTTTGGGCATCCAAATAACAAAGAGCAACAACAATGCTAGGGGTAGTGTATTCTTCATAATATACCGTATTAGAATGTTAGAATACCTAAAGTTACTAAATTATATCCGGATGCTACCGAAGCGCAGATCGGAAACCCATAAAGACCTTAAGGGTCATACAAAATGGCAAAAGAGTTACAATAAAAGCACCTAGAATAAGAACCTACTACCTGATAAGCTTTTTATACTTGATACGTTTGGGAATGAGGTCTCCTCCCAGTCTCTTTTTCTTGTTCTCTTCATAGTCTGAAAAGCTCCCTTCAAAGAAATAAACCTGGGAATCCCCCTCAAAGGCGAGGATATGGGTGCAAATACGATCCAGGAACCAGCGATCGTGGCTGATGACCACGGCACATCCGGCAAAATTCTCCAGCCCTTCTTCCAGGGCACGAAGCGTATTTACATCCAGGTCATTGGTAGGTTCATCCAGTAACAACACGTTGCCCTCTTCCCGGAG
>JASMME010000184.1 GCA_030748365.1 Lutibacter sp. | reverse complement strand
AAGATGTGCCTCAGGAAATTCTAATGGTGGCGGCCCTTTTTATTTTGAAATCGATGGTACTAAAATAAGTCCAGACATCAGTGTAGCTGATTCAGGAGATTGGGATGCTTGGACAAGTCAAACAGTGAGTAATGTTGAATTAAATGAAGGTGTTCATATATTGAGATTGGTTGTTGTCAATGGCGAGTTTAACCTTGGTAAAATGACTTTTACGTACAACAGTGCATTGGGGTACTTTCCACCGGTTGCCCATGCAGGTAGCAATGTTTCAGTAATTCTCCCGGCTACCACAGCCACTTTAGACGGCTCTCAAAGCAGTGATGCGGATACGGCTGTCCTTCAGTATAACTGGGAGCAAATTTACGGACCTTCTGTAATTGCCTTTTCTGATAACACGGCCGAATCGCCCGATATTTCTAATCTAGAAGAAGGTATTTATAAAGTGAAATTAACAGTTGATGATGGGACGTATTCGTCAACAAGTTCAGTGTTGGTAATTGTAACAGAAACTGGAAATACAAACCCAACAGTTTCGATAACGTCACCAGCCAACAATACGGATTATAAAGAGGGAGAAGATATCACAATTACAGCAACTGCAAGCGACTTAGACGGTGCAGTTGCACGGGTTGAATTTTACGATGGTACAACAAAATTAGGAGAAGATACGACCCAGCCTTATAGCTATGTTTGGAGTGGAGCAGCCATAGGAGATCATCAAATACATGCGAAGGCTATTGATGATTCAAATGGTGAAAGCACCTCACAGACAATCAATGTTTCTGTTAATGAGGTTAATATTTGTACACAAACAGGAACCACCGCATTACAAGGATCCTTTTCTACAGGTTATAAAAGCACTTTTGAAACTGTTGGGACAAATGTGATTGTCACTTTTGAATTGTTAGACACGGATAAGGAAGGCGTGGTTGCTTATCTGTGGAAAGAATCCCCTTTTGAGGAAACAGCTATGGACCATGTATCAGGACTCACATTTTCTAAAACCCTCAGTGGTTTTACAAATGGAGAAACCATCAGCTATGCCTGTAAATTTGCATTTGCTGGGGGAATGGCAGTAACCAAATACTTTTCGTACGAAGTAGGTAGTAATTGTAATGTAAGTGATGATGACAACGATGGAGTTACGAACGATGTTGATCAATGCCCGGATACACCAGCAGGAGAAATGGTCAATGCCAATGGTTGTTCAGACAGCCAGTTAGATGATGACAACGATGGAGTTACGAACGATGTTGATCAATGTCCGGATACCCCTGACGGAAGTGTCGTAAATTCTGATGGATGCCTGGTCCTGCCTTCCGATAATTTACAGCTTACGGTTACCGGAGAAAGTTGTCCGGATCAAAACAATGGTCAGCTTGTCATTGAAGCAGCAGCGATCCATAACTATGTTGCAACCATCAACGGTACAGACCATTCATTTACCAATGACCTAGTCATATCCGACCTGTCTCCTGGAAACTATACCGTTTGTATCAGTATTGCTGCGCAGCAATTTGAACAGTGCTATCAAATCACCCTAGCTGAAAGTAACCCCATTACCGGAAAATCAAGTGTTAAATCAGGAAAGGCTTCCATTGAAATCAGTACAGGAACCGCTCCTTACAGCGTCTATGTAAATCGGGAAAAGGTGCTGGAAACCAATGCTAAAAAATTCAGTGTTCCCGTAGTCTATGGCGACATTCTTGAGGTGAGCACTGCGGCACTTTGTGAAGGTCTTATAGAACGGGTGATTACTTGGCTTGATGACATTAGGGTCTACCCCAACCCAACCAAGGACAACTGGATACTAAAAACTCAAAATATAAACATATTCTCAATTAAAGTGTTTGATATACTAGGTAAAAATGTAATATCCTTATCGCCAAATAAAAGTGAAGCTGTCATTGAGGGGGCAAGACTAAAAACAGGGGTGTATTTTGCTGAAATTGAAACAATATCAGGTTCAGGTAGGATAAAATTGATTAAAAATTAGGTTGTATTTGATTTTATTAGCGATTTCTATCAGGGTTCATTCCATGTTAAACAGGTTGCTTCACCTTATGTTTGATAATGGTGTTAGGAAGCTGTAAAATAGGAGCAGATTCTCTTTTTAGGTTGTTATAAAGAACTGTCTAAAAGTAGGTTATGCAAGTCAGAATAGGGTAGGTTTCCAGAATTTAAATAAGTAGTAACCTTACCAAAAAGCTTCTAAAAAGTAAAATCCGTAATAATCTAAAAAGTTAGATATTACGGATTTTTTGTGTGGTACCTCCAGAAATAAAACCATCAAATATTTTATTGAAAATCAGTTAGTTACAAAAAATATGGTACACATTGTGTACCACGATAAAATTTATATGTAAAAGTTGATTATGAAAAGTACTTATTTGGAAGGGTTAGAGAAAACTTTACCCTTATAGTTCAAGATTAGAGTTGTTATGGAAATGACTACCCATATTGTACCAAACAAAAAATCTCCTTCAAAAAAGATGTCACGTAATCCATAAAAGAGATAAAAAACACCATAGAAATACCAAAACCAAGTGAGGTATTTATTTTTCTTATGTTGAGAAACTTTATCTAAATCTACTCGTTGGGTAAAATAGTTTATTCCAAAAACTAGAACCATTAAAAAACCGAAAAATAAAACTCCAAATAATTTATTGTCCATATCGTAAATTTAATAAAAAAAAGATGAATTTTAAGGTTATGAAAGTGTGTACCACATAAAAATATTTAATTACTTGATATACAATATATTAAGGTACTGGTTCGATTCCCGAAAAGGATTAAAAATCATCAAAATAAAAAGACCCTAACTAATTGAATAACAAATAGTTAAGGTCTAGTGGTACCTCCAGGAATCGAACCAGGGACACAAGGATTTTCAGTCCTTTGCTCTACCAACTGAGCTAAGGTACCCGTTGCTTAATTGCGGTTGCAAATATAAATGTATTTTTTATACAATTCAAAACAATTTTTAAAAAATCTATTGTATTTTTGAGAGCCTTAAAACAAAAAAATGTACCTGATTATCGATGTTGGAAATACCCGTACTAAGTTGGCTGTATTTGACCGTCAAGAACTGATTTGTTCCGTGGTATGTACAAAGGTAGATTTGCTCAGCAGGTTGGAAGAAATCCTCCAAAAATATACCTGTACCAAGGCTATTTTGGCAGCGGTGGGCGGCCTGGCTTCCCCTGAGCGTGATGCGATCCACACCATGGTTCCCCTGCTCGAACTTAACCACACTACTGTGCTGCCTTTCCATCATCAGTACGCCACTCCAGACACCCTTGGTGTTGACAGGATAGCCCTGGTATCAGGGGCGGTCACACGCTTTCCCGGGAAGCCTGTATTGGTCATTGACGCAGGGACCTGTATAACTTATGACTTTGTGGACCGGGACGGCATATACCGTGGAGGTGGTATTTCTCCGGGCTTACAAACCCGCTATAAAAGCCTCCATACTTTTACGAATAACCTTCCTAACTTAAAGGCTTCCATGCCTAAAAATTTGGTAGGGAATACCACCCAAGAATCTATGCATGCTGGCGTTGTCTACGGCCTTTTATTTGAAATAGATGGTTTTAT
>JASMME010000183.1 GCA_030748365.1 Lutibacter sp. | reverse complement strand
TTTGCGATTCTCCGCATAAAACAGGTCAATATCTTCAGGGGTAATGGCACGCTCCAAGTATTGCTCTACCACAGATTCTTTATAGGAATTTATAAACAAACCCTCTCTATATTTCTTAACAAGGTCTTCAAAGACTTCATTTTTATCAGCGAGGTTCAATACTGCCTTTTCAAGTAATAACTGGTGCTTTACCCAATCGTTGATATAATTATTCGCCAATATAATACTGTCTCTTTGCGAAATATTCTTGGGGATAACCTTCAGTAAGTCTTTTTGATACAGGTAGGTATTCTGAACGCGGGCAACGACAGTGACATCTTGTTTTCTAATGGGGAGATAATCACAAGACAGTACAAAAAGTAAGCATAACAGGTAGCTAATGCCACTATTAAATTTGATATTTCTTCTGTTATATGCCATATAAATTACAATACCAAAAATAAACCATTCCCCCTTCTGTTGACTCCATACAATACTGTAAATTCACATTTTTATACGCGGTGGCAGTAATACACCGCAATGTATTGGTTATTTTTTTGAGTGGGTGTTAAAAGTATCACAAAGAAATGATTCCCTCAATTTTTTCAGCCTCCCTATACTTCAAAATCACCGCATCGGCACTTTCCACCTGCAAGTGTATGGAAATACTCGTGAAGGTACCTTTTTTTGAGGTCTTTTTGCGAATGACCGCGCCCATATGATCAAATAGTTTTTCTACCTTGGAAATTGTCTGCACACTCGTAGGAACGATGAATTTAAACAAATAATCGGAGGGAAAGGTTGTTTCCTCCTCCAACTTTTTTTTCAATTTTTTATAAAATTGGTCTTTTGAATCCATGGGCACTGTAATTGCTGACAAGCCACCAGGCCTGGCAGGTTTATTGTTTATAAGGGACAAAAATAAGCTATTTTTTCGGTAAGATTTCACGAATAGTTTATTTTTGCCCTATGCAAGATAAAATAGTGATTACTGGTGGTCCGGGTACAGGCAAATCAACCGTTATCGAGGAATTGGCAAGGCGGCAGTATACCTGTATGCCTGAAATTTCGAGAGCCGTTACACTGGAAGCACAAAAGGCAGGAACCAAACAGTTATTCCTGACCGACCCTTTGCTTTTTAGCAAGAGGCTCCTGGAAGGGAGAGTTAATCAGTATTTTGAAGCCGAGAAGAGTCAGGAAACGCTTGTCTTTTTTGATAGGGGAATCCCTGATATTCACGCTTATATGAACTACCTCGGCGTGGAGTATCCGGATACCTACCTTAAAAATAGCAAGGCCTTTCGATACGATCATGTTTTTGTGATGCCACCCTGGGAAAAAATCTATACTTCCGACAATGAGCGCTATGAGAACTTTGAGCAGGCACTGGCCATTCACAACCACCTGGAAAGAAGCTACCAGGAGCTCGGGTATACAATAACCGAAGTACCTATTGGAACTGCTGATAAACGCACTGATTTTATACTGGAGACCGTACAGTCATGAGCGGTCCACTAGACATACTACAGAAATATTGGGGTTATGCGGATTTCAGACCCATGCAGGAAGCAATTATACAGTCGATTCTGTCAAAAAATGATACCCTTGTATTGTTGCCAACCGGAGGAGGAAAGTCATTGTGTTACCAGGTGCCCGCCATGCTTCAAAAAGGGGTATGCATCGTGGTTTCTCCGCTCATTGCACTTATGCATGATCAGGTAGAGCAATTGGCCAATCGCCATATAAAAGCCATTGCCCTAACAGCCCAGTTATCCACCGAGGAAACCATCGTTGCTTTTGATAACCTAAGATATGGGCATTACAAGTTCCTGTACCTCTCACCCGAAAAACTACAGTCACCTTTTATTCAGGAGAAGATCAATCAGTTGACGGTGTCTCTTTTCGCCATCGATGAAGCCCATTGTATATCAGAATGGGGGCATGATTTCAGGCCGTCATACCTAAATTTGAAAGTCCTGAAATCCCTCAAACCCGAGGCACCCCTGTTAGCCCTAACAGCCACGGCTACCCAACGAGTTTGCCAGGACATCCTACAGCACCTACTCATTGAGAATCCAACTGTTTTTAAAGCATCTTTCTACCGGGATAACTTGACCTATCGGGTCATACACACGGAAGACATACAGGGCAGACTCCTCAAAGTGCTATCCGCGCTAAGCGGTTCCGTCATCATCTATACAAATTACCGTAAAGATACGCGTACGCTGAGCCAGTTTCTCAATGCCCGCGGACACAAAAGTGGTTTTTATCACGGTGGGCTAACCAGTAATGAAAAACAGCAAGCTTTTAAGGATTGGATGCAGGATAAACGACCAATCATGGTTGCTACCAATGCCTTTGGAATGGGTATTGACAAATCATCGGTTCGCGCAGTCATTCATATTGATACTCCTGCCAGTATTGAGCATTTTGTCCAGGAAGCAGGCAGGGCCGGAAGAGATCAGAAAAGCGCTTTCTCCATCTGTTTGACAAACCCTTATAAGCGTTCCAATGCCCTGGATCGTTTTAAAAGAACTGAACCGACAGTAGCTGTTGTAAAAAATGTATACCAGCAACTAAATCAATATTTCAACATCGCACTGGGTACACAACCTTGTGATCCTTTCGATTTTTCACTGACAGCGTTTTGTGACATTTATAATCTAAATAGCAGACAAACCCAAAAAGCCCTGTCCGTTATGCAAAGAGAAGGCATCCTATCGGTCTCACAACAGTCGGAGAGAAAATCGATTCTACAATTCAGTATGGCGGGACGACAACTGGACGAATACAGTGATAGAAACCCAAGCAAAAGCAAGTTGATCAACTTGTTGCTGAGAACCTATGGCGGTATATTTGAACGAGCAACGACCATTGATGAGTCTTTTCTTTGCAAAAAGCTAAGACTGTCCAATAAGCGACTTATAAGCCATTTGGAAGACCTTCACAAGGATGGGGTGCTTATGTATGAACCGACAAGCAACCAAGCCAAACTGCGCTTTTTGGTCGCACGGGAAGAACCCTACACCATCAACCGTATTGCCAACAATATAGAAAGGCAGTACAAGGTGAAATTAGACAAGCTTACTGCGGTTATCAACTACCTGACAAATACCCAACTATGCAGCAAACATTTACTACTTCAATATTTTGAAGAGAAACCCGTGGCTGCGGATTCCTGTGGAGACTGCGATGTGTGCAGAAAAAAAAAGTCAACAACTATTGACCTACCTGAAATGGCCCACCAGATTCTCTCACTAATAGGGACAAATCCGCTCGACTCTGTAAGCATCGCAACCGCATTAGACCTGCCAGAAAAAGAAGTCCTACATTGTTTACAGGTTTTGTTAGAAAAAAATAAAATTAGCCTAACTTCGCGCAATACATTTAAAACAAAACAACCTGCTGAATGAGACCAATTCGCATCGTATTTATGGGAACACCTGACTTTGCCGTGGCAAGCTTGGATGCCCTGTTAAAAGCCAATTATAACGTGGCAGCCGTGGTAACCGCCCCTGACAAACCAGCGGGTAGGGGTCAAAAAATACATAGCTCCAGCGTTAAAAAATACGCAGTGAAAAACGGGCTGAAAGTACTTCAACCAACCAAGTTGAAAGACGCTGTCT
>JASMME010000182.1 GCA_030748365.1 Lutibacter sp. | reverse complement strand
CTTTGGCGGAAGTGGTGTGGTTGCCACTGAGTTGGGTATGGCCCTGGCAAAAGATGGTAACGAGGTGCATTTTATCACCTATAAGCAGCCTGTAAAGCTCGATTTTATTTCCAACAACATTCATTTTCACCAGGTTTTTGTAGAAGAATATCCCCTGTTTCATTTTCAACCCTATGAGCTTGCCCTGTCTAGCAAAATGGTTGCGGTGGTAAAGGAGTATCAATTGGATATATTGCATGTTCACTACGCCATTCCACATGCTTATGCAGCCTATATCGCCAAACAAATGCTTGCAGCGCACGGTATTGATATCAAGGTATTCACCACCTTGCATGGTACAGACATCACCCTGGTAGGAAGTCATCCCAATTACAGGAACGCAGTTGAATTCAGCATCAATAATTCTGATGCGGTGAGTACGGTTTCTGACAGTCTTCGTACGACTACCATGGCACATTTCAAGCTACGCACACCAATCCATGTCATTCCGAATTTCATTGATTTTGACAGACACCCTGTCATCGATGAGGAGGAATGTCAGCGATCCTCTATCGCCGTAGCGGGAGAAAAAATCATCATACATATAAGCAACCTGCGACCGGTTAAAAGAGCGACGGATGTCATTGCTGTCTTTGATAAGATACAGCGAGCCCTACCTGCCAAGCTCATTGTAGTAGGAGAGGGGCCAGACAAAGAACAAATCGAAGTTATGGCACATACACTTGGTTTGTCAGCAAAGGTTCTTTTTGTAGGGAACAGTCATGAGGTACACAAACTCTTGTGTTTTTCCGACCTATTTCTACTCCCTTCTGAAACAGAAAGTTTTGGCTTGGCAGCCCTGGAAGCAATGGCCTGTAAAACCCCCGTAATTTCAAGTAATGCAGGTGGCTTACCCGAAGTAAACATAGCTGGAAAGACTGGTTTTTTATGCCCGGTAGGTGATACGGATGCCATGGCGGCCAAGGGACGTTATATCCTGGAAGACCCGGAGCGGTTGGCAAGCTTTAAACAAGCAGCCCATACCCAAGCACTTCGTTTTGATATAGAGAAGATACTCCCCTTGTATAAAGAAGTATACCGCCGTCTTATCAACGGAGATTGTTAGGCGATATAATAATCCAGTGCAGCACTTAATAAAGAAGTCTCTACCTTGCAATCAAGTGTAAAGGTTGCATAGGCAGAAAGCAATACGAAATTAACTTGGCCATCCACATTCTTCTTATCGTGGACCAACAAAGCAAGAATTTCCTGGTAATCAACTGATGTAATGGCAATTTTTGGGTAAATAGCCAGTAATTTCTCCTTGATAAACGCTACTTGGTCCATCGGAAAACCGAGTACTTTGTGAGACAGGTAGGCCTCGGTAATCATACCCACTGCAATGGCTGCGCCATGGGTGAGTTTTTCTTTGTCTGAACTGGCTAAAAAATAAGATTCAATAGCATGGCCGAGGGTATGTCCATAATTGAGGACCTTGCGCAGTCCTGCTTCCCTGGGATCTGTGGTGACCACCTCGTTTTTAATCTCAATTGACCGGTGTATTAATTTTTTTATATTGCTGATAGACAGTTCTTTAAAGCTGTTTACTTCATCCCATAATGTAACATCATAGCTCAGGCCGTATTTGATGATTTCTGCCAGTCCAGAACGCAGTTCTTTTTCTGGGAGTGTTTCTAGGTATTGGGGGTCTATCAAAACCATTTCCGGATTGGCAAACAAGCCAATCTGGTTCTTTAATACACCGAGATCTACCCCAGTTTTACCACCTACAGAGGCGTCTACCATACTCAAAAGAGTGGTGGGGATGTTAATAAAGGCAATGCCCCTTTTAAAGGTAGCGGCTACCAGGCCTCCCAGGTCGGTGATAACACCGCCCCCCAAGTTGATTAGCAAGCTCTTTCTATCAGCACCTAACTTTGTAAGGGCTTCCCATACCTCGGTACAGGTGTCGAGGTTTTTATATTCCTCTCCGGCCTGTATCCGAATGATTTCAGGATTGATAACAGCCCCCATCCTGTCTATAAATACCGGCAAACAATACGCTTCGGTATGTTGGTCAACCAAAACAAACGTTTTTGAGTGCGCTGTATCCGATAAATAGGTCTTCAAGGCTGCATAGGCATGTCCCTCAAAATTTACAGCGTAGCCATTGGATAATATCGGTGTCATTTTGGTTAAAATTTTGCGCAAATTAACCCAAAAAAAACAAATCAGGAACTTTTTTGTAAAGTATCTTTGTATACGGTATCACACAGGATGCTTCCCTGCGCTATTGGTTGGTACCAAACTGATTTAATCGAGAAACACAGGCATAGATGAGAAACTTATTTGATAATACGGCTGTGGCCTTTGCCTTAAAAAGCAATGCCGCTATTGAGCGGGCCTATTATTTGTTTGAAATGATCAAGCGGGAGCCCCTGGTCAAAATGGGAACATTGGTTACCAAATTAGCATTAAAAACACACATGCCTGTCGAAGGGATTATTCGCACCACCATTTTTGATCATTTTTGTGGGGGGGTTACTGAAGAGGACTGTATGCCTGTCATTGAAAATATGTATTCAAAGCGGGTACATGCGGTACTCGATTATTCTGCCGAAGGAAAAGAAGACGAGGCGCAATTCGACCTGGCCATGGAAAAAACCCTGGCTAATATTCGCTTTGGCACCCAAAAAGAAAGCATTCCCTTTGCGGTCTTTAAACCTACGGGCTTTGGAAGGTTTGCGCTCTACCAGCGAATGACCGAAGGCATTCCGTTGAGCGCTCATGAAGCCATTCAGTGGAAACGTGTTCAGGAACGTTATGATACCGTTTGTAAAGCGGCCTATGAGGCAGGTATTCCTGTCTTAATCGATGCGGAAGAATCTTGGATGCAACCCGCGGCAGATGACTTAATCGAATCCATGATGCAGCGATACAACCGGGAAAAGGTGATTGTATTTGGAACCCTTCAGTTGTACCGTCACGACCGCCTGGATTACCTAAAAGATCTCCATAGCCGTGCCAACAAACAAGGCTTTAAGATTGGTATGAAACTGGTTCGTGGGGCCTATATGGAAAAAGAACGCGCACGCGCAGCGGAAGTCGGCTACCCAGATCCGATTTGTAAAGACAAAGCTGCTACCGACACACTGTTTAATGATACGCTCAGGTATATGTTTGCCCACCTGGATGACATGGCGATTTTTTCAGGTACCCACAACGAAGAAAGCACCTACCTGCTCATGGAACTGATGGAAGGTTCTGCCCTAAAGAAAACAGATCAAAGAGTTTGGTTTGGACAGTTGTACGGGATGAGTGACCACATTAGCTATAACCTTTCGAAAGAAGGCTATAATGTTGCCAAATACCTTCCTTACGGTCCCGTCCGCGATGTCATGCCCTATTTGATTAGAAGGGCCGAAGAAAATACCTCTGTGGTAGGGCAGACGAGTCGAGAGCTCGAACTGCTGAAAATAGAGCGTAGTCGTCGGAAAATGGGTATTTAAGCAGGGGGTACATATTTTCTTGTCAGGAGTCAAATAAAACACCTACTTTTGCAGCTGTTTTAAAAACCAGCTTATGCAATCCATTCGAAATGTGGCCATCATTGCCCACGTAGACCACGG
>JASMME010000181.1 GCA_030748365.1 Lutibacter sp. | reverse complement strand
CTTATAAAATCATAATACAATTACTATTTAAAAAGGATAATTATCGGATAAGAATTTAAAAAGATAATGGATTTCTCCAGATATCTGACGATTGGCCGCTAAATAGCTTTCGGCTTGGATTGGCGTACCGTCACTACTTTTGGGATCCTTAAATGGTAGGTGAAAGCGTTGGATAGCTTCGGCTATAAACGGGCAGTTGCTATCTGCCTCCGAACAGGTAGTAATGGCTATAAATGGATACTGATTGTGTAGGGAATCATAACGTTTTGAAAAACCATTAATGGGTTTGATACAGCCTGTATAATTGATCGTATACACCGGGTTTTCTATTGAGGAGTTTGCTATTTCAAAAATAAATCCTTTTTCCTGTAAGGTTTTTACGGTATTTCTGTGAAAAGCTGTTACAGCAGTACCCCCAGAAAAACTTTGTATATTTCGGAGAGAAAAGTGTTCGGTGGCAAAATGGCTCCACACCTGAGAAAGTTGGCTTCTCCGACTGTTATGGGTACAGATAAAGTTAATATTTACCTGTCGACCAGCCTGTAATTCTGAACCAATGAAGTGAGCGATGTTTTCAAGGAGTTCTTTTCTTTTGTTGTCAATGCATAACGTTGATAAGGCTTCCTTAAAAAAAAATGTCGTACATGAGGTGCCTGATTCGTTCATAATGGTAATTTTGTGTAAAAATAAAAATTTTAGCGGGTATCGTCCCGGTTTAATATTACTATAAAGTTAACAGATGCGTTTTCGTTTGGGAGATCAGGTAGCGGTCATTGATGAGCCTGTCAAAGGCCGGATAACAGCCATAGAGGATGGTATGGTCACGGTAGAAACTACCGATGGTTTTTCTGTGAAGTTCTCCAGTACCGAGTTGGTGGTTATTAAGGAGGATCTGGGCAAACTTTCTCGGTATAGTGATCTTTCCAATGAATCTTTATGGTACAAGGATCATAAAACTGTCAGGCCTAAAAAGCCTTTATTTAAATCCGAGCGGAACAAACAAACAAATGGCCCTATGGAAGTAGACCTGCACATTGAGAAGTTGGTCAAGTCTACCAAGAGGATGGATACTTACGATATACTAAACACACAAATATCAACCGCCCGGCGAATGTTGGAAATGGCCCTCAGCAAACGGATACCTGCGGTGGTATTTATTCACGGGGTAGGGGCTGGTGTACTAAAGACGGAATTGACCTTTTTATTTAAAAATTATCCAGTGCGTTGGGAAGCGGCCTCTTTTAGAAAATATGGCCTGGGTGCTACACTCGTTACCATCGTTCAAAACCCTCGTAATTAATCGCTACTATTGACAGTGCCAAAGTCAAAAGTCTCAAAGAATATTTGCTCATTGCCATTGACAAAAACCAATTGTTGGATTTCAATGTCGTACTGATATTCGGTGTTGACTCCTGTTGAAGTTGAGATCACAATAGTACCGCTTTCAGCAGTCAGTTCATTGGTGACATTTGGACCCGTCGGAGGGAGGTCTTGGCAAAAATAAGTATGGTTGATTGCCGTATCAAAAGCCCGGTAGCTCACCTGATTAGTAGCTGATACCGGATAACTTTTACTGCCGATTTCTGTGCCCAAGGCAGTCGCTTGTAAATGCAGAATGATGGCCTCGGTCTTATCGGTATTGGTCCTGTACAAAAGATATTCCCCACAAGTACTTACCTGGTCAGAAAATTCAAATGATGGCACGTCAAATTCACCATCGTTACAGGAAAATAGGAAAATTACACAGCATAGTAAGCATAGGAGTCTCATAGTGTCGTCTTAAACGAGTTTATAGACAAAAATACTATTTTAAACAGCCCAGCCCTCGTTAAAAGGATATATTTTAATAATTTTGTCAACCGCAAGACCAAACCAAGGATGCTCACGGAACAAAACCTGTAAAAAATTAACATCTCTACTCAAATGAACCCTATATATTTAGACAATGCTGCTACGACTCCTGTGTTACCCGAAGTAACCAAGGTCATTGTCGAGGCTATGAATACAGTTTACGGCAATCCATCTTCTGTACACCAGGTAGGCAGGAAAGCCAGAACGCTGATCGAAACTGCCCGCAAAAACATCGCCAAACATTTCCAAGTTTCTGCCCATGAAATTCTGTTTACTTCTGGTGGGAGTGAGGCAGATAACCTGATTTTACACAATGCTGTTGAAAACCTTGGCATAAGCACCATCATTTCTTCAAAAATTGAACACCATGCCGTTGTTAAGACCATTGAAAAGCTACAGGAAAAATACAAGCTGAAGGTTCATTGGCTCTCGGTAGCGACTAGTGGCGAACCTGATTATAAAGAATTGGCTTCGCTATTAAGTGCAGATACCTCTAAAAAGCTGGTAAGCCTCATGTATATTAACAATGAGGTTGGTACGATATTAGATGTGCAGCAGGTTAGTGATCTCTGTGTGGAACACGGTGCCTTGTTTCATTCTGATGCCGTACAGGCGGTGGGCCATTTCCCTATAGACCTTTCCAAAACACCAATCGATTTTATGGCTGCCAGTGCCCATAAATTTCACGGCCCCAAAGGTGTGGGCTTTGCCTATATAAAAAAAGGCTATGGTATCAAACCCTTGTTGACTGGTGGTGAGCAGGAAGGTGGTGCCAGGGCTGGTACCGAAAATGTACCTGCTATCCTTGGTATGGAGAAAGCCCTGGAGATTTCCTACGAACAGTTGGATCCGGAACGGACCCAAATTCAAGAGCTTAAAGACTATTTTGTTGCTGAACTCAGGAAAAATTTTAACGGTGTCTGTATCAATGGCGCTGAAGATCCTGCTAAGGGCAGCTACCTGATTTTGAATGTCCGCTTTCCCAAGTCCTATGCTATGTTGTTGTTCAGTCTTGATTTAAAAGGCATTGCAGCATCAGGTGGCAGTGCTTGTCAGAGTGGAAGTAGCAACGGTTCCCATGTACTCAACGAAATGCTTAATAAGGAGGAAGCTTCAAAAACCTCGATCCGTTTTTCATTTAGCAAGTTCAATACTGTGGGAGAAATAGACCAGGTAATCGCTGGTTTAAAAACATTGCTTTAGTAGCTCTACCCGCTCTTTGATTAGTCTAAGAAAAGCGGGGTATGCTACGTATTTTGTTGCTTAGTGGACTGTGACTTCTTTTTCTAAATTGATGCCAAAGGTAGTTTTAACCGCTGTCTGTATTTTTTCAGCAAGGGCGAGTATTTCACTACCCGATGCGCGGTTATAATTGACCAGTACCAAGGCCTGGTTTTTATGGACGCCAGCGTCTCCATATCGCTTTCCTTTAAAACCAGCCTGTTCAATGAGCCAACCAGCCGGTATTTTAACCCCATCTTCTGATACCACATAGTGCGGTATATCAGAATGGCTTTGCTGTAATTCAGCAAAATGATCTTTGCCGATTACCGGGTTTTTAAAGAAACTTCCAGCATTTCCAAGTATATCGGGGTCCGGTAACTTACTTTTTCGTATCGCTATAATGGCCTTGGAGACATCTTGTAGGGTAGGTTGTTGAATTGCTGATAAGGAATCACTGAGTGTTCCGTATGAAGTTGTAAGCCGGTGGTTTCTTTTGCGAAGTTTAAAGCCAACATGGCTGATGATATACTGGCCTTTTAGGCTGTTTTTA
>JASMME010000180.1 GCA_030748365.1 Lutibacter sp. | reverse complement strand
TAAAAAACGCCATAAGGATAAGGAGGTGTACATACTTCATTATATTGATTTTTAAGGGATATTTTCTAGTAACACAATCGAATAAGGCGTATCTAACTGCACTTGGCCATGACGAACGACCGTATTGATTCCTGAATAGGCATCAACCAGGCTTGTACCTTCTTCAAAAACAGCACCTACTGACAGCGTTTTCAAACCTGCAGGCAATGACAATCCAATAACCACCTTGTCCCTATGGTTATCACTGGTATAGCTTCTTTGGAATACATAGGGCTCCTGTGTGAGTATCGTATGAATTCCTGCCCCGACGGAAAGATGCCGGTTTCTGAACCTACCCAGTTTTTGCCAGTGGGACAAGACCTGCTGGACTGCCGTATCATTTTCAATGGTTTCCCAGTCCATAACGGAACGGAGGGTAGCGTCACCACTGGTACCTTCCACTACCAGTGAGCGCGCTACCTCATCGCCGTAATAGATCTGCGCCGTACCAGGACTTAGGAGTAGCCTGGTGGCCGTTTCGAAAGGCTGACTACGATCCTTGTCAAAAGGTTGGCTGTCATCGTGGGAGCTGAGATAGTTTAACACCCCATAGCCCTTTAAGGGGCCTTTGAGCAGGTCTGAATAGCGAGAGAACTGTTTTTCATAACTGTCCTGTGCAGCATTCCACTTGCATTCAAAATTAATCAAGCTGCTAAAGGCACGGTCAAAATAATTGACCTTTCTATCACCAAAATCATAGAACAATCCGTTCCCAATATTGTAATTATAGACCTCTCCTACCAAGTAGAAGTCTTGGTCATCGAACCCCTGTTCGGGATGTGCCGCCTTATAGGCCGCAAAGGCATTTTCACAAACGGTTCTAAAATCTTGCCAGACCGCTTCCTCAGTGTGTTTGACGGTATCGACCCGAAACCCGTCAATGCCAAAATCGCTGATATAATCTGACAGCCATTTCATGATATAGTATTTGGGCAACCTGGGGTAACCGGTTCGCTCGAAGAAAGCCGCCAGGGAGGCCACTTCTGCTTCATAACGACCTTCCGCTTTCCACTTGGCAATCAACGGTGGTGGAAGGGATACCTCCTGCACACTTTCTGTCTTGATGTCCGGCAGGTTTTCAATCAGGGTACAGCTCACAGTGGAGTGGTAGTCTTGGTAAGTACACCTAGGACCTGTTCTGACCCAATCTTCTGGCCAGACAGGGTCTTTTTCAGTAACCGGACCGGTATGATTGATCACGGCATCCAATAGGATACGGATCCCCCTTTTATGGGCTGCTGCTACCAGTTGCCGCAGCTCCTCCCGTGTTCCAAAATTCGGATCGAGGGCCGTCCAATCTTTGGTCCAGTAACCGTGAAACCCATAGGTAAACCCAGTCCCTTCATCAACCCCACCGTGAATTTGCTCAACGAGGGGGGTCATCCACAAAGCATTTACGCCCAGGTCTGTAAAATAGCCCTCCTCAATCTTTTGGGTAATGCCTTTTAGGTCGCCGCCTTTAAAACCACGTAGTTTGCCCGTAGGTCGGTTGCGGTCAAAATGCAGGTCGTTTGACGGATCGCCATTGTTGAACCGGTCGGTCAGTAGGAAATAGACCGTGGCATTTTCCCAAATAAAAGGCGTCGCGGGCCTTGCGGGGTGCGACGGTGTTTTCTGAGCGCATGATACACAGAACAAGCACAACAATAGGAAGCGGAGGTAAAAGTTATTTTTCACGGGTTTGTATGTTAATTATTATTTGATTACATCATCAGATTGAGAACGGGTATATAGAAATGCTTTGCTATTATAAGAACCTATAAACCGGCCTTATAATATGGTTTTTTTACACTTCTAAAGAATCGTTTTATCTATCAATTGCTTGTTTTATTTATATCATTTATTCAGGATTGTCTGCTGGTTTTCAGGAGGCTGAACTCTGTTTATCCCACTACCACCTTAGCACTAGCTCTACCGATCTCGCACTGTCCCAGGTAATGGGAATACTCAGGGTCTTGTGCTGCGCGTCATAGACCGTATGCTTGAGGGCTTTCCTTCCCAGGCGTACACGTTTGGGGTTTGTTTTCACTTGGTGGATGACCAGGTTGAGTTGCCGTTCAGCCGTCTTATAATGTGCCCCCGTACGGGCCTTTAATGTGATGACTAGCTGACGCCGTTCATTACGCGCCTCAAAGTGCAACAACTCATACATCCCCTTTTCAAAAGCTTGGGGTGTCTGTCCGTCGTCGTGGTATAGCTGGTCTTTACTTTCCGGTACGGAGGGATCGTAGTAATAGTGTAAGTCAAACTGTTGAAGGTCATAGGAATCGGTATTCCTAAGGGGCCTGGCCATGGGGATAAAGGATCCGCCCCGTACATAGGTAGGGATGGAAGCTTCCCGTAAAGGAACCACCTGTGCCGCACCTCCTATCATTTGCTGATCGGTATAGAAATCATACCAGTTGGCACCCGATGGGAAATAGACTTCCTGTGCTGTAAGGCCTGGTTGCACTACCGGGCTTATAAGCAAATGTGGGCCCCACAGATAGGTCTTGTCATCGGTCAAAAGGGCTTTTTTATCCTCTTCAAAAAACAGCGGACGCATCAGGGGGGTCCCCTCCTGGTGATTCTCAAAGGCCAGGGTATAGTTATACGGTAACAACTGGTACCGCAATAAGATCGCCTCCTTGGCCAGTTCCCTGGTGCGGGGGGTCCGGAATACCGGCTCGGAGGGTACGGACTCCTGAGCATGCGGACGGTATACAGGTTGAAACACACCGTATTGCATCCAGCGTAGATACAATTCATCGTCTACATTGTCACCGGCAAAACCCCCTAAGTCAGAATGCATATAGGCCAGGCCCTGCATCCCCATTTGTAGGGCAATGGAAGGCTGTGATTGTAGGCCTCCCCAACTCCTGCTTACATCCCCAGACCAGGGGATGAGTCCGTAATGTTGAGAACCGGCATACCCGGCACGCATCAAAATAAAGGGCCGTTGCTCTGGGAAGACCTGCTGGTAGCCATCATAAATCATTTTGGCCCAGTAGTGTCCGTAAATATTATGAAGCTCATCAGCCGTTCCAGTCGCGTGTAAAAGGTCTGAAGGATGTACTTCAGGCTCTCCCAAGTCACCCCACCAACCGGAGACGCCATAGTCTTGGACAAGGCGTTGGTAATGCTGCCAAAACCAATCCCGGGCCCCGGGCTTAAAAAGATCGATCAATCCGGTATGACCAAAGTAAAAATCATAGGTATAGGGCTTGCCTTGTATGTCTAGGCATAAGACTTCATTATCAACTGCCTCCTGCCACCTGTCTGAACTGGTCAGTACAAACGGCTCGGTAATTAGGACGGTTCTGATACCTTGTTTACGGAAATCGGCAATCATCTTCTTCGGGTCCGGAAAAGCGTCTGGTTGAAAGGCCAGGTTCCCCATGGTCCCTTTAACGGTCTTTCCAAACCAGTAGAGGTCTAAAATAACCGCATCTACTGGAATACCGGCAGCTATAAACTCTGCAACGGTAGAAACGGTCTCGGCCTGGGAATGGTAGCCAAACCTACTGGAGAAATTACCCAGGGCCCAACGCGGGATCAGGGGTTGTCGTCCCGTTAGTTTTGTATACTGACCTACCAGATCCTGCCAGGAATCACCGGCCATAACCTGGTAAGTTTTCCGACCACTGATGGCCTCATAACGCAGGGAGTT
>JASMME010000017.1:11497-12825 GCA_030748365.1 Lutibacter sp. | reverse complement strand
GTATGGAGGCAATGGCCAAGATGGCTAAGAAAAAACCTATACCAGAACTAATCCCATAGTTAAACGCCAGTCCCAGACTGGGAATTTCCCTAGATTGCATAAACAAAGAGCCTCCTAAAATGGCACAGTTTACCGCGATCAGGGGTAAGAAAATCCCCAGGGAATTGTACAAAGAGGGAGAGAATTTCTCAACGAGAATCTCCACCAGTTGTACCATTGTGGCAATGGTGGCGATAAACATGATAAAGGAAAGAAAACTCAGGTCATAGGAAGCGTATTCAGCACCCAGCCAAGCCAAGGCCCCATCCTGTAAGATATACTGATCCAATAACCAGTTCAGCGGTACGGTAATGGCCATGACAAAAATAACAGCTGCCCCAAGGCCAACTGCGGTAGATACCTTTTTGGAAACCGCCAGGTAAGAGCACATACCAAGAAAGGTGGCAAAGACCATGTTGTCTATAAATATTGCCTTGAAAAATAATTCTACATGTTCCATAGCTACTAGTTATCTTCGATTAATGATTGGTTCCTGGAACGCTGTACCCAAATAATGATTCCTACTGTAATCAGGGCCATGGGTGCCAGTAACATAAAGCCGTTGTTTTCATAACCGGTGGCGTAGAGACCGGTCTTTTCAATGGGATCTCCCAGTACTTTGAATCCGAGTAGGGTACCCGAACCCAATAATTCCCTAAAAAATCCTACGATGATCAGAATCACCGCGTAGCCCAGTGAATTTCCAATACCATCAAGAAAGGACCTCCAAGGGCCATTTCCCAAAGCAAAGGCCTCAAAGCGCCCCATGATGATACAGTTGGTAATAATCAGCCCTACAAAGACCGACAGGGTCTTACTCAGTTCATAGGCAAAAGCCTTTAGTACCAAGTCTACGATGATTACCAGAGAGGCAACCACAATTAATTGTACAATGATCCTAATCTTGGAAGGAATGATGTTTCGCATCAGCGAGATTACGACATTGCCCAAACCGAGTACAAAGAGTACTGCTACTGACATCACGATGGAAGCTTTGAGCTCAGCGGTAATGGCCAGGGCAGAACAGATACCCAGTACCTGAATGGTGATCGGGTTGTTGTCCGCCAAAGGGTCTGAAATTAAGGCAGCATCTTTTTTTGATAAAAGTCCCATAGATCTATTGCTTTAGTGTTTGTAAATACGGCAGGTACATCTTCAGATCCTTCTTGAGCATTGCAGACAGGCCGTCACCGGTAATGGTGGCCCCTGGATGGGCGATACGCGAACCGGCGACAATCTATACGCGACTTCCGTTCTGGCACTGGACGTCGAGACAGGTGCAATTCGCG
>JASMME010000017.1:7428-11487 GCA_030748365.1 Lutibacter sp. | reverse complement strand
TCGAAATCTGTTTTGTTGTCATTCTTGGGGTCAGCATTTCCTTTGGCAGCGGTAATCCCTTTAAAGACTCCGTTGTCTAGGATATGCTCCCCTTTAAAATCATCCATAAAGAAACGTTCCTTGATATTGGATCCCAGTCCAGGTGTTTCAGCGGCATGGTCAAAGAATACTCCTTGAACTACCAAGGATTCATCGAGGGAAACATAGCCCCAAATAGCATCCCATAAACCCTTGCCTCTCATGGGAACAATGTATAATGATTGCCCGTCTTTCTGACCGATAAACAACGGCAATCTTCTGGTATAGCCAGGGGTCTTGGCCAGGGCGGCCTCCTTCTTAAGATCAATCAGGTAAGCTTGGTCGTTTTCGGTAAGCTTGTCACCTTCAATCACCAATTGTCGGGTAATGTATTTGGAAAACTGATCGGCTACCTTGTCTTTGGAAACAAATACCACGCTGCCCTTATCATTTTCATGTACCCCCATGGCATACAAGATATTCTGTTGCTTTTCTATACGTTTGTTTTCGGCAATTTTCTCCTTTAAGGAAGCGGCCAAAAAAGCGAGCAGGGTTCCTACCACCAGCACCATACCGGTGGCAAATAGTAGTGTATAGCTATTATTATCTGTTTTTTTTGCCATTTCTATGCTGTTTTTTCTTTTAGACGTTTCAACCTTTTTTGAACGTTCCCCTGTACCACGTAGTGATCAATGGTCGGTGCAAATACGTTCATCAACAGTATGGCCAGCATCACCCCTTCCGGGTAGGCAGGATTGAAGACGCGGATCAGGATAGAAATAAACCCTATCAAGAACCCATAGATCCACTTTCCCTTATCGGTTTGTGAGGCCGTGACCGGGTCGGTGGCCATAAATACCACCCCAAAGGCAAAACCACCAATAAGTAGGTGCTGCCAGTATTCAGTGCTCATCAAGGCGTAAAATTTGCTTGTTTCTGCCACCCAACCAGCATCGACCACCGCATTAAAGATAAGTCCCATGACCAGGGCACCGATCACAGAGGACAACATAATGCGCCAGCTACCGATCTTGGCAAAGATCAGGAACAGGCCAGCAAGTAAGATTAGAAGGGTAGAAGTTTCCCCTATCGATCCAGGAATAAAGCCAAAGAACATATCCGAAACCGAATAGGCGATATCATTGCCCTGTGCGAGATTTCCCAAAATAGTTTCTCCTGAAATGGCATCAGGCGTTCCGGCACTTTCCACGGCTCCGTGCACCCACACCTTGTCGCCACTCATCCAGGTAGGATAGGCAAAAAACAAAAAGGCACGGATGGTAAGCGCGGGGTTTAGGATGTTCATCCCAGTACCGCCAAAAACTTCCTTTCCAATTACCACACCGAAAACAACTGCAACGGCCAACATCCACAGTGGAATATCCACTGGCACAATCAGGGGAACCAGCATTCCGGTAACCAGGTAGCCTTCCTCAACCTCATGGCCTTTTATCACTGCAAAAATAAACTCAACCCCAAGACCGACAATATAAGAAACCGCCAACAAGGGTAGTATCTTAAGAAGACCGATACTGAGGGTTTCCCAAGATAAAAAATCAACGGCTTGCCCCATTGCTTGGTAATGCTGAAAGCCCGCATTAAACATTCCGAAGATCAGACAGGGCACCAAAGCCAGAATGACCGTGTTCATGGTTCTTTTCAAGTCATCAACCACCCTGACATGAGCACCCGAATGGGTCGTTTCATTAGGGGTGTACAAAAATGTATGGAAAGCACTGAACGCAGGCAACCATTTTTTACCTTGGTGCTTTTCCTTAAAACTGTGTAATTTTTCTTTTAATCCCATGACTGTTTATCCTATTTCTTTTAACATGAGGTCCAAGCCTTTTCTAACAATCTCCTGATGGGGTTGTTTGGAAACGCATATAAATTCGGTAAGCGCAAAATCCTCTGGCGCCACCTCATACATACCCAAGCGTTCCATCTCATCGAGGTCTTGGTACATACAGGCTTTTAAGAGCTGCATGGGATAGATATCCAAAGGGAAAACCTTTTCATAAGCACCTGTCAACACAAATCCACGGTGTTCTCCGTTGGTGTTGGTGTCGAGTTCGTATTTCTTTTTAGGAAACAGCCAGGAAAAGGTAAGGGCCCGGCTAACGGATATTTTATTAAACACCGGTACAGTCCATCCAAAAAGTTGGTAGTCATTCCCCTCAGGGATAACGGTCACTGTGTTGTCGTAGAAACCGAGGGCACCCCTGGTTCCTTCCGCAGTACCTGTCAATACATTACCGCTGATAATACGGTGCGTACCTTTGGTTAATTTTCCTCCGGTGATAGTAGCCATATCGGCACCGATCTTTGTCGTGTAGTACTGAGGATTGGCAACCGAAGATCCTGCCAGGGCAACGGTGCGCTCAGCATTGAACTTACCGGTGAGCAGCAAGGCTCCGATGATAACCAGGTCCTGGGGGCTAACTGTCCAGACGACCTCTCCTTTATTGATGGGGTCTATCTGTGCGATTTGGGTGCTGACATTTCCGGAAGGATGGGGGCCAGATACCCGGTGTACGGTTGTATGGTCTAATCCGAGCAAAGGAGAATCGGCCTCCTTGCCTACACAGACATGAACGGATCCGCTTGTGAGTTTACTCAGCGCAGTGACGGCTTCCTGGAGTTCCGCTGATTTTCCTTCCAACACATAGTCATAATCTGCTGCCAAAGGAGCACTCGCATACGCGGAGATAAAAATAGCTTTGGGAGTAACTTCCGGATGGGCAATCACATCGTAGGGGCGCTGCTTGATAAAAGGCCAGCAACCTGCTGATAGCAAATGAGCCTTGATCTCATCAGCGTTCATTCCTCTGGGGTTTTTCTGACCAAAATCTACAAAAGACTGCTCTTTATCAGGCGCAATCTTGATGGCTAGAATTTTTCTTTTCTCCCCGCGGACGATGTCGACCAGTGCGCCTGATACAGGCGAGGGAAATTTCATGTCTTCATTGGACTTGTTGTAAAAAACAGCCTCCCCGGCTTTGAGCTGGGCACCGACTTTTACAGATAATTTAGGCGTGATACTGTGAAAATCACTCGGTCTTAGGGTGTACATATTCCCGAGAGCTGTCGAATGCGTAACCTTCTCAGCATCACCTTTTAAAAGGATGTCCAAGCCTTTTTTGATTCGAATGTCCTGTGACATAGGCTAGGTATATATTTATCTATTTATAAAACGCTGCGAAATTAATAATTTCTAAGGTAGTATATGGTATTTTTTGTCAATTTTTTATAGTAGAAAAACTCTTTCCAAACTAAAAATGATATTTGTCAGTGTTGGGTTCTTGTTTTTTAACTTACTTTTACCGAAAACACTGCATTCGTTGAAAATACTACAACAAATACTTTGCCTGTTGCTTTTTTATCAGTTCGGTTATGCCCAAACTGATCTACAAGATCCTCCCCATATCAAAACGGTACTTTTAACCGCCCTAACTGCCAATGCCAACACACCGTTTATACAACTCGGGGAGGCCTTTCAATTGCGCTTTGATGACCTGCGCGCAGAGGAAGCTGATTATTCCTACAGAATTACACACTGTGATCTCAACTGGCAAGCTTCCGGCTTACTGGAAAGTGAGTATATAGCAGGCTATGCAACACAACGGATTGATGGCTATGAGAATGCGTTCAATACACTGCAACCGTATACACACTACGAATTGACCATTCCGAACCAATACACCCGCCTCAAACTGTCGGGCAATCATACCATCACAGTACTTGATGAAAACGACCAAGCTGTTTTCCAACGAAGGTTTGTCGTATATGAGCCGATGACTTCTGTAGGGGTCTCCATTCATAAAAGCAGGGATATCCGGTTGATCAACCACCTACAATCAGTCGAATTTAGCATCCACCATCCGAAAATCAGGATCGACAGGCCAGCAGCAGAAGTATTTCCAGTAATCCTACAGAATGTTGATTGGCAGACAGCCATTAGCGGTCTTACACCGCAGTTTTACAGGGGAGACCAATTGCTGTACAAATACGATAAAGAGAGTCGTTTTTGGGGAGGGAACG
>JASMME010000017.1:7156-7418 GCA_030748365.1 Lutibacter sp. | reverse complement strand
TATTTCGATACAAAATCAATCAGGAACAGTTCCCTTCACATTGCCCGGGCCGAACTTGGTGCCAACTTGTACCACACCTACTTATACACTGATCAAAAACGAGTTGGACAACCTTATACCCTATTGGAAGACATCAATGGGGGCTTTGTTGTTCGGACACTTGACAGCGATGACCAGCACAGGGAAGCTGATTATAGCTGGGTGCATTTTTCCCTGGAAAATCCGAGAGATCAACAGGGAAAAGAGCTCTATATAAGTGGTC
>JASMME010000017.1:0-7146 GCA_030748365.1 Lutibacter sp. | reverse complement strand
AAACAAGATGGCATACCATGCCGAAACAGGTTCTTACCGGAAAGCAATATTATTAAAACAAGGCTTCTACAATTATCGCTACGTAAGCAAATCAAGCGATGGCGATATTCGGAATTTTCAAATCAGCGGTTCTCATTACCAAACGGAAAATCAGTATACCGTTATTGTTTATTACCGGAAATTTGGTGCGCGCTACACCCGTGTTATAGGACTTGGACAGGGCAGTTCAACAATCATCAATCCTTAAATTTGATATAAATTTTGTAGATTTGGTCTGATTATCAAATCATTGGCTATGGTTCAAAAAATCACACATGGTATCAAAATCTCCGTCATTACTAATTTTGAAGGAACGATTTACAGGAACTACCGTTTGTTTTTCGGTTTTCGGTATCAGGTAACCATTGAGAACCAAAGCAACGAAACCGTACAATTGCTAGAACGCCACTGGCGTATCTTTGACTCGCTGAATCACACAGAAATTATCGAAGGAGCGGGTGTTATCGGCAAAAAGCCCGTTTTAAAACCCACAGAAACACACACCTACAAATCAACCTGTATGATTACCTCCCCTATTGGAGCCATGAAGGGCTTTTACAAAATGGTTCATTTTTCTTCTTCACGGCTGTTTAAGGTGTATATCCCCCCATTCCAACTAATGCTGCCAAGTATCTACAACTGAGAAAAGTGCTTGTTTTATTGGCCTGAAAGCCTTTGTGAAAGGCACACATACTACCATCATCTGAATAATCAGTATCAGTTCTCGGAAGCAAAAAAAACCCTTTTTTCGTAAATTGCACACCGATAAGAATCAGTTAATTTTAAAAAAAATAAGGTCATGGCTTCAGGATTTTATAAGGTACCCACCGCGGTAAATGAACCTGTAAGATCCTATGCTCCGGACTCTCCGGAACGTAGGGAATTACTGGAAACCTATCAAAAGATGTACGGTGAAAAGGTAGACATTCCTTTTTATATTGGAGGAAAAGAATACCGGACTGGTAACACGGTCGATATTCACCCACCTCACGACCACCAACACTGTGTTGGACAATACCACAAAGCAGAAAGGGAACATATTGAACTGGCTGTTGAAAAGGCCCTGGAAGCCCGTAGCAAATGGGCTGCAACCCCCTGGGAGCACCGGGCAGCCATTTTCCTAAAAGCAGCTGATCTGTTAGCGGGCCCCTTCCGCTACAGAATGAATGCCGCAACGATGATCGCACAATCTAAAAATGTTTTCCAGGCAGAGATTGATGCTGCTTGTGAATTGATTGACTTTTTGCGCTTCAACGTTTCATTTATGACCGAGATTTACAGCAACCAACCACAATCAGCCCCCGGGATGTGGAACCGTATGGAATACCGTGCCTTGGAAGGTTTCGTATATGCGGTTACTCCTTTTAACTTTACAGCCATTGCCGGAAACCTTCCGGCTTCTCCTGCTATGATGGGCAATGTGCTTATTTGGAAACCCGCACGGTCCCAGGTATATTCAGCACAGGTTATCATGGAATTGTTCAAAGCCGCAGGCTTACCGGATGGTGTCATCAACCTGGTAACTGGTGATTCAGCTACGATTACTGAGGTGCTGTTAGACAGCCCTGACTTTGCAGGGGTACATTTTACCGGCTCTACCCCCGTGTTCAACAGTTTTTGGGAAACCATCGGAAAAAACATAGACCGCTACAAAACCTACCCGAGAATTGTGGGCGAAACTGGCGGTAAAGACTTTATATGGGCTCACCCAAGCGCCCATCCACAAGAAGTGGCCACAGCCATTTCAAGAGGGGCTTTTGAATACCAGGGGCAAAAATGCTCTGCAGCCTCACGGGCCTACCTGCCAAAAAGTCTTTGGAGTACCATCAGGGCCGCTGTGGAAAAGGATTTACAGTCTTTTAAAATGGGAAGTCCTGAAGATACCGCGAACTTTATCAATGCGGTGATTGACAAACGGGCGTATACCAAATTGTCGGGCTATATCGAACAAGCCAGGAAAGATGACGATGCAGACATCATTATAGGTGGTACCTGTGATGACCGTACAGGATATTTTATTGAACCTACCGTAATCGTGACCACCAATCCCAAATACGAAACGATGTGTACAGAGCTTTTTGGCCCCGTTATCACGGTGTATGTATACGAAGACAACGACTGGGAACAGGTGCTGGACCTGATAGACAATACCAGTGAGTTCGCACTGACTGGCGCCATTTTCAGTGGGGACCGGTACGTCATCGAAACCGCCACAAACAAGCTGGAAAATGCCGCAGGAAATTTTTATATCAACGACAAACCAACAGGGGCTGTGGTAGGCCAGCAGCCTTTTGGAGGTGCCAGGGCATCCGGTACAAACGACAAGGCAGGCTCTGTATGGAATTTGTTGCGATGGACCAGTAACCGAACCATTAAGGAAACTTTTGTACCTCCTACAGATTACCGCTACCCCTTCCTGGGGAAGTGATGTTTCTTAAACACGAAATAGAAAATCTATTATAAAAAAAGCCAGGTAATTACCTGGCTTTTTTGGTTATTTATCCGGGACATTGGGCCAAATCAAACCGCAGCTACAGACTGGTCAGTTATCAGCCTTCTTTTAACTGGCTTTTGTGGGATGCCAGGTGGTTTTCAGTTCCTGGGTGGCTTCAATGATATAGGGTGATTCCCCCTGTGCTTTGTCCCAATGGTCCTGATTGTAAAAAATGGTTCTTTTTAAATTGTCACTAGACAGCTCACTAATAGACTGGCGAACGGTTTTGTCTGATCCACAATAGACCAGGGCATTGACATCCATATGGGTGGCCATATGGGAAATTAGTTCCTGTTCTTTTCCTGTCAGAATGTTAACAACCCCTCCAGGAACATCTGAAGAATGTAATACCTCCGCAAAAGAAATGGCGGTCAAAGGCTGCTGCTCAGAAGCCAATATAATGACTGTATTCCCACCGACCACCGCGGGTGCCAACATAGAAACCAAGCCCAATAAACCAGGGGTTTCCGGTGCTTTGATAGCCACCACGCCTACGGGTTCTACCACAGAAAAGTTGAAATGTGAACTAGACACCGGATTAACGGTGCTAAAAAGCTGTTGGTACTTGTCACTCCAACCCGCATAGTACACCAAGCTGTCTATAGCGGCCTCTACTTCTTTTTTGGCCGATTGTTGGCTGAGTCCATGTGCCGATAGCTCCGTAATGAACTGCGCTTTTCGGGCCTCGAGCATTTCAGCAATCCTGTAGAGGATTTGGCCTTTGTTAAGTGCGGTAACCCGTTTCCAGGCTGGTTGGGCTTTCCGGGCCAGCACCACGGCATTTCTGAAATCTTTGCGCGATGCCAGACACATATTGGCTAGCAAATTCCCCGAAGAATCATGGACGGGGTAATACCTGCCAGATTCTGTTCTCGGAAACTTTCCTCCGAGATAGAGTTTATAGGTTTTATGTATATCCAATCTGTTCATAAGAATCCGTTGATTAATTAAACTTTAGGTAAGGACGCAAGCCTTGTAAGCCCCCTTCTCTGCCAAATCCGCTTTCCTTGTAGCCCCCAAAAGGAGCCGTTGGGTCAAATTTGTTGAACGTATTTGCCCAAACAACCCCAGCGTTTAGCTGTTGGGTAAGGTGGAATATTTTAGCGCCATGCTGGGTCCATACACCAGCTGACAGGCCATAAGGGGTATTATTGGCCTTGTCAATCACCTCATCGATGGTTCTAAAGGTCTGTACGGTTAATACTGGGCCGAAAATCTCTTCCTGAACAATGGTATGGGACTGAGATACGTTTAAAAACAGGGTGGGTCGACACCAGTTCCCTTTTTTGGGAAGGTCACAAACGGGCTGGTAAATCTCACCACCTTCTTTTAGGCCTTTCTCGACATAGTCTTTAATGGTCTCCAATTGTTTTGTTGAATTGATGGCTCCGATATCAGTGTTCTTATCGAGCGGATCACCCACGATAAGGTGCTCCATCCTTTCTTTTAGTTTTTGAATAACCGTCGATGCGACAGATTCCTGTACAAACAGTCTTGAGCCCGCACAACACACATGTCCTTGATTAAAGAAAATAGCGTTTACTATGCCCTCAACCGCCTGGTCAATGGCCGCATCCTCAAAAATAATGTTGGCCCCCTTGCCGCCCAGCTCAAGGGTGAGTTTCTTAGGAGTTCCCGCAATGGTTTTTTGGATGTACTTACCCACCGCTGTAGAACCCGTAAAGGCTATTTTATCAACCTCCGGATGCTGTACAATGGCCGCGCCGGTTGCGCCCGCGCCAGTAAGGATATTGACTACACCCTTTGGCAAACCGCTCTCCTGGATGATTTCTGCGAGCTTCAGGGCCGTTAAGGGGGTGGTTTCTGCTGGTTTGAGTACGACTGTATTGCCCGTAGCCAGTGCAGGGGCTAGCTTCCAGGCAGCCATAAGCAGGGGGAAATTCCAAGGTATAATCTGCCCGGCAACCCCTAACGGTTTGGGGGTCTTATTCGGGAAAGCATAGGCCAGTTTATCGGCCCATCCGGCATAATAGAAAAAATGATTTGCCGCCAGGGGAACATCAATGTCCCTGGACTCCCTAATCGGCTTGCCGCCGTCCATACTTTCTATGACAGCAAACTCCCTGGCACGTTCTTGTATCAGGCGGGCAATTCGATAAATATACTTTCCGCGTTCCCTACCCGAAAGCGTTGACCAACTGTCAAAAGCAGCCCGCGCTGCATGGACCGCCTTGTCAACATCTTCGCTACTTGCTTCCGCAACGGAAGCAATGGTCTGATTGTTCGAGGGGTTGATCGTTTCAAAGTACTTCCCTTTAAGGGGCTTTACAAAAGCACCGTCAATAAAGAGTTCGTATTGTTCCTTCAATTGAATATGGTCGGTACTTTCCGGGGCTTTGTCATAGGTCCAGGAAGCGTTGAATGGGTTGTTTTCTGTAGCTGACATCTCTTTAATCTTTTGAAAAATAATCAGGCGATTGGTAAGCGCCTGTGTCCAATTTTACCAATTGCATCAACAAGTCATTTAACAAGCTGCTGGCACCAAACCTAAAATAGTGTTTGTTCATCCATCTTTCACCCAACACTTCGTTGAGCATAACCAGGTACTGCAAGGCTATCTTGGAGGTGGAAATACCACCTGCTGGCTTCATACCGACCATCTTTCCGGTGGCTAGGTAATAATCCTTAATGGCTTGGAGCATTACATAGGTCACTTGCATGGTAGCTGCGGGCTGGATCTTTCCCGTAGAAGTTTTGATAAAATCTGCACCGGCATACAGGGCTATTTCACTGGCTTTCCTAACGTTGTCAAGGGTGTCCAGTTCTCCGGTTTCCAGGATTACTTTTAGGTGTGCTTTGCCACAGACTTCTTTGACTGCAGCAATTTCGTCAAAGACGTATTGGTAATTACCGGAAAGAAAGGCGCCCCTGGAGATCACCATGTCAATTTCATCTGCGCCCTGGTCAACAGCAAACCTGGTATCGTCTAGTTTGACAGACAGTTTGGACTGCCCACTGGGAAAAGCAGTAGCAACGGAGGCTACCTGGATTGCGCTGCCTTCAAGGGCCTTCTTGGCGATACCAACATAAGACGGATACACACAAACAGCAGCCACGGAAGGAAGGTCTTTTAGCAGGTCGTGCGGATGCATGGCTTTATAGCAAAGCTGGCGCACTTTGGCCTCGGTATCCTTCCCTTCAAGGGTGGTCAGATCAACCATGCTCAGGGCCAGTTTTAGACCGGAAGCTTTGCTATTTTTCTTAATACTTCGTTTACAGAAACGATCAATTCGCTCATTTACACCGGTGGCGTCAAAAAGGGGGATGTTGTGTAGGTCTGGCAGCATTTTTATCAATTGGGCTACCAAAAGTACAAATTATTTCTGTATTAATTTCAAATTCTTTTTCTCATCTGACTTTCAAAACAAATGGGCAAATCATGATAAAAATTAGTTTTTATAAAAATAAAGGACCAAAAAAAAACGCAATCCAAAGGACTGCGTTTTTTACAAATTTTTTATAAGTGCTTATTCTACCCTAAAAGCGATGGGGAGACTGTATTTTACACCTACAGGCCTGCCGCGTTGTCTACCAGGTTTCATTTTAGGCAATAGCTTTATAACCCTGATGGCTTCTTCCTGTAGCTTCTTGTGTGGAGCCCTTGCCTGTACATTGGAGATGGCACCTGTTTTGTCTATCTTAAACATGACAAAGATCCTTTTTACACCCGGTGACAGCCCGAGATCAGAGGCCAGGTCAGCATTAAACTTCCTATTGACGTGTTTGGTAATTTTAGATTGTAAACATTCCTTTAATTTCGCCTTGTTTCCTTTACAGCCGGGAAAAACTGGCACATCCTCTATGATGGCAAAAGGAACGTCTTCGATGACTTCTTCTTCTTCTTCCACCTCAATGATTTCCACCGCATCATCCTCATCCACTTCCGTAGACTCTATGACGGTCTCCTCAATCTCCTCTTCATCTTCCACAACTTCGATTTTGTCTGGGGTTGGTGGTGGGGGCGTTTTTGGTTCAGGTGGCTTTACCTGCTCTATTTCAACGATTTGTTCGTCGTCTTCCATATTGAGTACTACTGGACCTAAATCATCGATGTTCCTGTCATAGGTCTTTTTCTCTATGGATACATATACAATCAGTAGGGCCAGCACCAAGCCGAGCTGTAAAAACAGCCTGGTATAGTTTTCAAGGTTGGCCTTTGAATTTTTCTTACGCTGCATTTCTTAAATTTTATTCGTGTGCTAATTTAAACATTTTAATACCACATATGCAAGCATATGCTTTCTAATTAAAGTCGACTGTTAAAAACCTGCTTAAAAAACAAGATCGCCAACAGTACACCCACTGAATTTGCAAGGATGTCGAGGCCTTCCGCATACCTGAAACGGGTAAGGGCTCCCTGCAATAATTCAATAATCATGCCATAGCTTGCTACTGAAAAACCAACCACCGAAAAGTACCGGGGTCGTTTTGAAAGGTGACTGCTCGCCAACAACCAACTAAGTGTCAGCAGCCCATAGGCTAGCCCGTGCAGTATCTTATCTGTGTGAATACCCTTGGTCGAAAAATCCTGTAAAGGGACAAAGCTCATAAAGGTAATAAATAAGGTAAGAACAATGGCTATGGTCAGGTAT
>JASMME010000179.1 GCA_030748365.1 Lutibacter sp. | reverse complement strand
CCTTGTTAACATTTGTATCATAGAGATGTATGGTAAGACTATTAGCTGTGACACCCCTTCGCAAGCGTGCCTGAACAAATATAGCAGACTTTCTGGAACAGACCTTCAAGCTAGGACAAATTTCTGCTAAATTAATACCACGTCCAATGGGTGATATTTAGTATTTTAGCGGCATATTTTATACCTGATGAAAAACACACCTTTTAGCCATTTACATAAAGAATTGGGAGCCAAAATGCTTCCCTTTGCTGGTTATCATATGCCCATACAATACACCGGTGTCAATGCAGAGCACGAGACCGTTAGAACCAAGGTAGGGGTATTTGATGTGTCGCATATGGGCACCTTCCACCTTAAGGGGCCCAAGGCCCTGGACCTACTCCAAAAAATTACTTCCAATGATGCCTCCGTATTGGTGAATGGAAAGGTACAATACAGCTGTCTTCCAAATGATAAGGGTGGTATTGTGGATGACCTGTTGGTCTACCGCCTCCGTGAAGAGCACTACCTATTGGTGGTCAACGCCGCCAATATTGAGAAAGACTGGGAATGGATTCGCCAACACAATGACCTGGGGGTTGAGATAGAAGACCGTTCGGATCACACGGCCCTCCTGGCTGTGCAGGGACCACTGGCCGCCCAAGCACTGCAATCACTCACCGAGATAGACCTGGCACAAATGCCTTATTATTCCTTTGAAACGGGGCGCTTTGCCGGTATAGACGGGGTGCTAATCTCTGCCACAGGCTATACCGGATCCGGAGGTTTTGAATTGTATATCGACCACCGCGATGCTGAAAAGGCCTGGAAAGCTATTTTTGAAGCGGGCAAAGCCTTTGGAATACAACCGATTGGCCTGGCAGCCCGTGACACCTTGCGCCTGGAAATGGGTTTTTGTCTCTACGGAAATGACCTAGACGACCATAGCTCTCCCATCGAAGCAGGCCTGGGCTGGATTACCAAATTTTCTAAGGATTTTGTCCATTCAGAGGCCTTAAAAGCACAAAAGGAAATAGGGCCTAGTAAAAAACTGATTGGTTTTGAAATGACAGAAAAGGGGATTCCGCGCCAAGGCTATCCCATTGTTAACAAGGCAGGGGAAACGATTGGTACCGTCACCTCTGGCACCATGAGTCCTTCCCTTAAAAAAGGCATCGGTTTGGGCTATGTACAGCCTGTCTACAGTAAGAAAGATACTGAAATCTGTATACAGATCAGGAAAAAAGCAGTGGCTGCCAAGGTGGTCAGGCCTCCTTTCTATAAGCCTTAACTATATGCCGCAATCTTACCTTCTACTCCTTTGAAATAACGGTAGAAAAAGGCAAAATCCTGTTCCTGATCGTCAGTGAGGTAATAGGGCTTCGAAACCTTGATTTCTTTGTCCTTAAAATTGAGGGTAGCAAGCACCAAGGGTATATCAGCCCCTTTGGCTATATAGTAGAATCCTGTCTTCCACTCAGATACTTTTTTCCGGGTACCTTCCGGAGACATGCCTAGAATTAGGGACTTACGCTCCTTAAACATCTTTACCACCGCTGCTACATTGCTGGTGTGCTGGTCTCTGATGACCGGCATACCGCCCAGCCAACGAAAGAAAAATCCGTAAGGAGGTCTAAACAGGGAGGCTTTCCCGATATATTGGGCTGGGAAGTCCTCAGCAAACTTAAAAGCCATGGCCAGCAAAAAATCCCAGTTAGAGGTATGCGGCGCGGCAATGATTAGGTATTTGGGTAAGTCTTTGGGTAGGTCGCCTACCTTTTTCCAACCCAAGCACTTATAGATAATCCAACGGAAAATAGCTTTCATGTTGATAAATTCGTATTTAATTTTACTGATCCAGTCAACAGGACAAAGATAAAAATCTTACTTTTATAAACGATAAAGAACTGCTTTTTTAAACAAGGGCTTCCAACGTTGCTATTTTTTATGGACACTTTACTATTGATAATACTTCTTCTCGCAGTCATTGTAATGATTTTTTTGCTGTTACAACGCAAACCTGCTCAGTCTCAAGATCTAATGCTCAGCCTGAACAGCGACTTGCGCAAAGAGATCCAGGACATTCGAAAAGAACTGAGTGACAATGCCGAAAAAGACCGGCTGGAAATGACCGCAAAGCTGACAGATATCAACAAAGAAATCAATACCTTTCACCGTTCCTCAAAGGAAGACATCCAAAAGCAATTCTCCCAGTCCAATAAAGTGATACAGGCCGTTACCAAAGAACTGGAAAAGATTAAGGGAACCAATGAACAGGTCCTTAGCTTTGCCAATCAGATGAAAACCCTGGAAAAGATCCTGAGCAATCAAAAACAGCGGGGCATCCTGGGAGAGATACAGCTGGAAAATCTTTTGTCCAACGTACTTCCACCCGGACTTTTTCAAATGCAGTACAACTTTGCCAACGGCGAAGCGGTAGATGCCATTGTAAAAATTGGGGATTTTATCATCCCGATTGATGCAAAATTCTCCCTGGACAACTACAATAAGATGATTGAAAGTGAGGACAAGACCGAGCTGGAACAACTGGAACGCAAGTTTAAGGAAGCCATTAAAAAACGGATCGATGAAACGGCCAAGTATATCCGTCCGAATGAAAAGACCACTGATTACGCCTATATGTTTATTCCAGCAGACGGTCTCTACCAAGACCTGCTTAACAGTCGGGTGGGTTCTTTACAAATCAATTCCAAGGACCTGGTTAGCTATGCCTATGCTAAAAAGGTGATGATCGTCTCGCCAATGAGCCTTTTTCCCATGCTACAGATCACCGTAAAAGCCCTGCACAACTTAAAAGTAGAAAAATCCATTGCAGAAATCCTGCAAAATGTCGATAAGCTTTCCAACCACCTAAACGCTTATAAGACCTACCATGACAAACTGGGCAATACCATTAGCACGGTGGTCAACCACTACAATACCAGCACCCGTGAATTTAAAAAGATCGACAAAGATGTCATGAAATTATCCGGGGGCAAGCAGTCCCTGGATATTGATTCAGAGACCCTGGAGAAACCGTTGTTGGAATAGGGAGTTTATCAATAAGGAAGAACACAGTGCTACGGATATCTCTCTGTAAAACTTAGCTGTTATCTAAAGGTGATCTTACGCATTCGCAGGCTCTTGGGAGTGACCTCCAGGTATTCATCATCTTTGATAAATTCCATACATTCTTCTAGGGAAAAATCTATTTTGGGGGCAATTTTAACCCCGTCATCCGAACCAGAAGCACGGACATTCGTCAGTTTTTTACCTTTGATCAAATTGACCGTCAAGGTTTCTTGTTTATTGTGCTCACCGACCACCTGTCCTTTGTAAATTTCCTGGTTGGGATCGATAAAGAATTTCCCCCGGTCTTGCAGTTTGTCAATGGAATAGGCCGTGGCCTTACCAGTTTCCGCAGAAACAATGGCCCCGTTAGCGGAGGTGCTAATTTCCCCCTTATGGGCATCGAAGCCCCGTAAACGGTGGTTCATAACAGCTTCTCCGGCGGTGGCAGTAAGAATCTTATTACGCAGTCCGATCAGGCCGCGGGAAGGGATGTCAAACTCTAGGTGCTGAAGATCTCCTTTCGGCTCCATAACCAATAGGTCTCCCTTACGCAGGGTTACCAAATTGATGGCCTTGCTCGCATAGGCTTCTGGCACATCAATGACCAGGGTTTCATAAGGTTCGCTTTTTACGCCGTC
>JASMME010000178.1 GCA_030748365.1 Lutibacter sp. | reverse complement strand
CGCGACTTTACCATCAATGCGATGGCATTGAGCCTTCAGAAGCATTCCTATGGGCAGTTGTTAGATCCTTTTGATGGGATGGATGACCTGCGTAAAGAGGTTATTCGCACTCCCCTGGACCCTTATAAAACCTATACAGATGATCCACTGCGTATGGTACGTGCCATCAGGTTTGCCGCCCAGCTTAACTTTGCTATTTCAGATGCGTCCTTCAAAGCCATAGTAGACAATGCAGCAAGGCTGGCCATCATTACCCGAGAGCGTATTGTAGATGAATTGCATAAAATCATTCTTTCAGCGGTGCCGTCAAGGGGGTTCAACCTCTTGGAACAGGCCGGGCTACTTGCTCAAATCCTACCGGAGTTGACAAATTTAAAAGGGGTAGAGGAGATAGAAGGCCAAAAACACAAAGATAATTTTTACCACAGCCTTGAGGTACTTGATAATATTTCTGCGAACACGGGTGATCTTTGGTTGCGTTGGGCAGCATTGTTACACGACATCGGCAAGGCTCCTACCAAAAAATTTCACAAAACAAACGGCTGGACCTTTCATGCCCATGAATTTGTAGGGTCTAAAATGGTTTATAAATTATTCAAGCGTTTAAAGATGCCACTCAATGCCAAAATGAAATTTGTTCAAAAGATGGTTTTGTTGAGTTCGCGTCCCATTGTATTGGCTTCCAAGGTAACGGATTCTGCGGTTAGGCGACTGATTTTTGATGCCGGAGAAGACATCGACCACTTGATGATTTTGTGCGAGGCTGATATCACGACCAAAAATGAGAAACGTTTTAAAAAATACCACCGTAACTTTAAGATTGTTCGTCAAAAAATAAAAGAAGTAGAGGCCCGCGATCATGTCCGTAATTTTCAACCGCCTATTTCTGGAGAACTGATCATGGAAACCTACCAACTGTCACCCTGTCGGGAGATTGGTCTTATCAAGGATGCCATCAAAGAGGCTATCTTAGAAGGCGATATTCCGAACAATTACGAAGCCGCTTATGGTTTTATGCTATCCTTTGCCAAGACCCTGGGACTTGAGGTAAATACAGCGTAGTTTTCATCTCCTGTTATTTTGCCCATCCTGTTGCTGTAACTTCTTTATAAAAAAGGAAGGATACAGGCCTGTTTTCTTGTGGAAGGCCCTCGAAAAAGATTGTTCTGAATGGTACCCCGCTTCCTTACCGATGGCTTTGATGGTGTAGGATCTAAAGGTAGAGTCTTTGGTTAATCGATTGATTACATAGTCAATTCTCAGTTCATTAAGGTAAGTAGAAAAGCTAATATGTTTGACTTTATTAATGACCTTTGACAGGTAGGAACTATTGGTGTCTAGTTCTTTTGCCAACGATTCTAGGGTAATGTTTTCCTGTAAGAACAGTGTTGTTTTTTCAAATTCCTCCAGGGCTGTTAAAATGCGCTTCGCTGTTTTTTTGGGTAAGCCGATTTCACCATACCTTAGAAAGGCGCCCATTGATTTCTCTTGCAGGTTGTCTTTGTTTTTTTTTGAGATGCTTCCAAAGCGTTTTTTATAGAGTTGATTCCTACAGAGAATATAGGTAATGACAAGCATAAAGATGCAACAAACGGCGATAAGGAGTTTGCTATTTTGTTGGTTTTTAATTTCTTTTAATTTAAGTGCTTTGACGAGCTTTCTCCTGTCTGACCGTAATTTTTTTAGGGTGCCTTGGTTATTGCTTGGAGTCTTAGTGGCTTGCAGGGAACTGTCTAATGCAATCAACCTATTGAGGTAGCTAAGGTGATTCTGTTGATTTTTATACAAGTCTACAATACTTCCGTTCTCGTATAAATTAATTAACAGGTGGTATCCTGTTCTCAGGTATAATGAATCTTGGCTCTTTTTGGCCCTTTTAAGCAAACGCTCTGTAAGTTGTAATCTTTTCTCAAAATCGTTCTCCAGTTCAATAAGTGTTACCAGTTCTCTGCAGGTTTGTTGATCTGTAGTGTCGGCGACCCGGTTTTGACCCATAATAGACAAGATACAACAGCAGTAGCTAAGGCAATACAGCCATATACTTTTAATTCGTTGTGTAGGCATAGGCATTTATAATAATCTTGCTTTATAGCTATTTTTTAGGGTTCAATGTAGGTGGTTTTAATTGACAATTCACCATAAAGAATACGTATATAATACGTATTTCTTATTACCAGCTCTTATATTTTTCGATAAAGGTCTGTTTATTAGTAATATTTGCTTTTTTGTATATGTTTGAAGCGTGTTTCCCAACGGTCTTTTCGGTGATAAACAGCCTGTCAGCAATGTCGGAATACTTGTATGATTCTAGTATCAATTGAGCGATTTCCAATTCCTTGGGGGTCAGTTCCAGATTTTTTAAGCCCTGTTTGAATTCACTATCGGCAAATTGTTGTAGGATGCGTCTCTCCCTACGCCTTTTCCTTATACGCCTAGAGACCTCATTGATACTAAGGCTGAAAAAGCCGAGGTTTGCCAGGGGCTGTTCAACAGATTGATAATCGCCTGCAAAGACAACCAATGGAAAGGCAATAAATGAAATCAATGATAGGTATAAATTCACATGTCTGAAATAATAATAGTCGCCAACAACACAACGTGCGGTATAATTTTTTCGAAGTTGCCTAAGGATTTTAGCAATAAAATATACTTCCAGACAAATAGGGAAGCACAAGAATTTTCGAATGCTTGGTAGTGCCTCATAAGTGTATGAGTAGGGCAGTACAAACAGCAGAACAAATGACAGTAGTAAAAGCAATATCAGAAAATGAATCTTGTTCCTATTGAATATTTCCAAATGATATTGATGGTTGATGAAGTACAGGTAATACATAGAAAAGCTCAGTCCTGAAAAATAGGCGAGTATGGTTTGCCAATATACAGAGATCATCGTGATGGCAGGATCTGGAAATAACCCGGAAGCTATATTGTAGAAAAGGTAAAAACAGATTAGGAGTAAATAGCGTTGTGCATTTTTATCCTTGGGAACTGACAAGATGATTACGATCTGATGGGCCACTATCAGCGCCTGTATTGCGATAATGATGCTTGTAATCAACAACATCTCTGTACCGAAAACCTTAGTCATGAGTTTTTTTAAAAAGGGTTGGGGTATATCCTACTGCAAGGCCCGCGATTACTTTAAAGTTTTCTTTTCTATTGAATACCAAGTTCTTATCGAATGATGTACTAGTGATTTCTACCACCATGTGTTTATCATAGATAGTTGCTTTTCTCATCTCATTATTTATGGATTTTTTGTTATTTATAAGGGCTTACTTTAGGAACCAGGCCAATTGCTTTAACACCTATTGTATGGGCGTTCTATGGTCGCAAATTATGGCAAATAGGTGCTGTTATGTTTCTATAGGGAACTGTAGGGAAATTCTCTTTTTCATCTGTCAATTTTTTAGGTCAATATATTAGGGGGCTAATGCGCTTCTTACAGGCAGCTAAAGCCTTGTAGCCATGGCCATGGTAGTGGACGCTTGTCAATCACCCCCATTGCGAATATAGATAATTGGATAGAAGAATCGTTGTAAAATGGGGGTAGTTGCCCCATTTATTGCCTTTTAGTACCCTAAATTTATAAATTTAGGGTTGTTTTTCCCCAATCAATGGATTGTCTACCTGAATTATCCGCAGAACACCTTGCTTTTCCCCAAGGTGGACCATAAGTATTGTTGGCTGGTGTGA
>JASMME010000177.1 GCA_030748365.1 Lutibacter sp. | reverse complement strand
CTTTGTTGGCGGTATTGCTGGTACAGGCGGTTGATAGAGTCATTGCTGGGGTAGGTGAGTAGTACCGGTTCGGCGTTGAATCCGGTGATGTCCAGGTACTCTCCAAAGTGTTGTTCCCGTGCTTTTAGGGTGTCTTCGTGTTTTTTGATAATCCCCTGTTGGTAATCGGCTATATGGGCAATGGCAATGATTCCCCAAAAGGTGTCTCCACCGTAGGATTTTTCATGTAGGTAATACATGGGTTGGCTATCTTGTTGATAGACACCTGCGTCTTTAAATCGCTGATAGCTAGCCCGTATTTCGTGAAAACGTTCTTTTCGACTGAGTTCCTGTCCGCTGCTATAGCCCGGACGGATGATGTGTAAAAAGGAAAAAGGATTGTAGTGTAAGACCGATTTTAGTTCTTTTTCGGTGTATTCATCATAGGACCTGGAGGTGGCCAGGGCTGCTTTGTCGCGGGTGGGCCGGATCCCTTTAAAAGGTTTTATAATCGCCATTTTTAGGTGCTTGGAGTCATGTTATTTTAGGAAAGTCAAAGGTAGGGTATTTAGGGGATACTGTGGGTAGTTGGTACGGGAAAGTATAGGGGGAGTGGGAAATGGGGAATGGGTATTGGAGAGTGGGGATTAAATTCGATCCTTTTTTTCAACTGGAGCTTTTCCAAATAGTCCAGACTTAAAATTAACCCAATCAGAAAATATTTTGAATCCACGATAAAGAATTGTTGTAAGTTCTCAAATCATTTCAATAATTCTTGAACAAATCTGTTTCATCTAAAATTTCAATTCTCTTAATAAAATTATAAATTAATAGATATTGCTCATATAGTTTAATCTCATCAACTAACTTAATATTATCTCTAAACCCGTGTATTGAACCAACTGGAATTAAAAGTGTGCCTCCTATATAATTACCAATATCTATCAATTCACAAGAAGAAAAGTTAATTACTTCTGATTGTTTCTTTTTAGTAAAATAACTTCTTTGTGGTAAAAGAGCACCTACAAAATTAAATTGTAAACTTCTTCCAAGATCCTTTATAAAGCTAGTTTTTTTAAATGGAGCATAATCACTGCAGGCAAGTGAAGGCATTTTTCCATTCCCTAATTCAATTCCTAAATCTTTAGCAACTTGAAACGACAATGAAGAAAGTTTACTATTACTTACATTTGTAGAAATACAATTCTTTTTATTTTTCACACCTATAACATCTGTATTGATTGTATATAAAATATTATTAAAAGTACTGTCAGATAGTTTAGCTACGTGAGATCGAGATCCTCTTAACCCAGATTCTTCAGAACCAACCAGTAAAATTCTATAACTATGTTTAAAATTTTCACCTGATATTGTCTTTGCGAGTTGTAACGAAATGGCCACACCAGTTGCATTATCAAGCGCCCCATCTGAAGAATATGACCAAGATAATAAAGGGTCTAGTACTCCATTAAGTAATGTGCTAATTAATACTAAAGGGTTTGTGTCAACTTTATCGTAGTGTGCAACTAAATAAACTATTTTACTCGATGTTCCTTCGAGATTTATTAAAATATTTTTTTGAGAACTTAGCCAATCAATATTTTCTAGAGAGGTATAATTAGAAAGTTCAAAATCCTTTATTCTGTTAATGATACTTTTTCCTCTTTTTATATTGCCACCCGCATTAACTATTTGTTCAACCGTAAAGTTTAAACTTTTCATAGTTTCCAGTTGATTTTTCGTAAAACTTGTTTTTATTGATGATTTATTAAGATTTGATGGGACTAATTTATTTGAGCAAGAAAAACAGCATAAAATCAAGATAATCAAACAGGATGTTTTAGTCATATAGAAAAAATTAAAATTTATTAAAATGAATTCCTCAAGATGGTTGCAAGAGGAATTCATTAATTTATGGGTATTGGATATATTCTTTTTGATATTTTTGAGAATAAAGACTATCCAAAATAATACGTTTATTGTTTATGAGGTAGTTAGCATCGTGTATAAACTCTTTTGTATCTGTGATGTTAATTTTCAACAAGTCTAGTTTGTTCTCGATATTGTAATCATCTAAAACTAATAATATGTCACCTTTTGAAACTTGTTTGTTAATTTCAATCGAGTTTTTAAGTACTTTTCCTGAATAAATGGTTGTTAGTTTTATATGCTCTTTATCAGATTTGATAATTCCTCTTGACGAAGTATAAACATCAACTTTTATAAATGGTAGTGCAATAAATGCTCCGATTAAAGCAATCAAGAATATTGAGTAAATAATCGAACTTTTCTTACTGTGTTTGAATTGGTGAACTTCAGTTGTATTCTCCAATATCTCTTTTGGAAATATTTGTTTTTTCATAGTCTTTTCCTTTAGTCAATATTTTCAAAAACAAGACCCAAACAACGCCTTTTTTTAAAGTGATGTTAATGCCCCTTCCTACCCGTATACCAGTAGTCCAACAAACCAAAGAGCCGGATGCTCATTGAATGCCCTGTTGGTATACTTAAACAGTTACCATCTGTTGTTGTTATAAAAAGCGTTTAATCCAATCAGCTAGGTAGTGATCCCCTAAAAAATAGGTTGGACAGTCGCCCATGTTGTGTTAGCATAGCATTTTTTGTAAACCTATAAAAAAAAGTAAAGCAAACAAACCTATAAAAGCACAAATAGCTAATAAATAGTTGTTTTATAAGGTTTTTACTTACTTTTAGTTGGGTAATGGGTAAATAGCGCTTATAGTAGGGTGTCTAAATGACCTGGTCATCCGTTGATAAGTACCTATTTCCTCGGGTGAAACTGATTGATAACCGCTTTTAGGAACTGTCGGTCCAGGTGTGTATAAATCTCCGTGGTCGTAATACTTTCATGGCCCAGCATTTGCTGGATGGCCCTGAGGTCTGCGCCGTGTTCCAGCAAATGGGTGGCAAAGGAGTGCCGGAAGGTATGGGGGCTTATTCGCTTACTGATCCCCGCTTTTTCAGTCAGTTTTTTTACAATGGTAAAGATCATCACCCGGCTTAGCTGCCGACCCCGGCGGTTTAAAAAGAGGGTGTCCTCATATTCTTTGTCGATCTTTCCAACCCGTCGGATATTGTCTATATACGATTGGATATAGGCCTGGGTTTGTGGGTTGATGGGTACAAATCGCTGTTTGTTTCCTTTGCCAATCACCCGGATAAAGCCTTCCTCAAAGAACAGGTCAGACAATTGCAGTTGTATTAGTTCAGAAACCCGCAGGCCACAGCTGTAAAGTGTTTCGATGATGCTTCGGTTTCGTTCTCCCAGTGCTGTATTCAGGTCAATGGCTGCTATCAGTTGGTCAATCTCTTTTTCGGAGAGCGTATCGGGCAATTTCCGACCTATTTTGGGTCCTTCGATCAGGCTGGTTGGGTTGTCCTTTCGGTAATCTTCGAAGACCAGGTAGTCAAAAAAACCCCGCAGTCCGGAGAGCAGGCGGGCCTGTGAGCGTGCAGTCAGTTCTTTGGATACGGTGTAGACAAACTGCTGTATGTCTTCCCGGGATATATCTATCGGAGACCGTTTATAGCCGTGTTTTTCCAGGTAACGGATCAGTTTGCCAAGGTCATAAGTATAGCTTTTGACAGCGTTTGCCGTCAGGCCTCGTTCAAGTTTCATATAGAGTTGGTAATCCTCCAGGGCCTCTTTCCATTTCATTTGATAAAAATAAGTAATATATTTACACCGAAAGAGGGAAACAGACCAGCAGCCGACAATCCGTGTTCGTTGCCAGCGGATAGCACTGTTTTTTTTTAGA
>JASMME010000176.1 GCA_030748365.1 Lutibacter sp. | reverse complement strand
AACATAACAGGTACAAAGGCCGGCATATTCAGCAGAAAACTAAAACTCGGCTTTCCTCCAATGTCCTGGGGCCAGTTTTCAATCATGGTATAGTTCATCAACCAGATGGAAAAGAAAAAACCGACGGTTCCGTACATAAAGGAAGTGATGGCAAGCCGGGTGCCCGGTAGGCCCATGGCCTTGTCCAGTCCGTGTACAGGAAATGGGGTATACACTTCTTCGATATGATGGTGGGCGGCACGTACTTTCTTTACGGCATCCATTAGCACATCATCATCATTATACATTGCTTGTACTACTTTATTACTCATGATTTCCGTCTCTTAATTTTTTAAAATTATCTCCTGATGATTTCAAGATGGATTTTACTTCTGCCTGTGCAATTACCGGGAAGGTCCTGGCGTATAACAGGAACAACACAAAGAAAAAGCCAATGGTACCCACATAAATACCGATGTCTACAAAGGTCGGTGAGAACATAGACCAAGAGGAAGGTAGGTAATCTCGGTGTACGGAGGTCACGATGATCACAAATCTTTCAAACCACATACCGATATTCACCACAATCGAAATGATAAAGGAAAAAGTGATGCTGGTCCTCAGTTTTTTAGACCACATAAACTGCGGTGAGAACACATTACAACTCATCATCAACAGGTAGGCCCACCAATACGGACCGGTAGCCCTGTTTAAAAAGGCATATTGTTCGTACTCAACCCCGGAATACCAAGCGATAAAAAGCTCGGTGATATAGGCACAGCCCACAATGGAACCGGTGATCATAATCACAATGTTCATCAGCTCGATGTGCTGTTTGGTGATATAGGCTTCCAGGTTGGATACTTTCCGCATGATAATCAGCAAGGTATTTACCATGGCAAAACCAGAGAAGACCGCACCCGCCACAAAATAAGGGGGGAAGATCGTGGTATGCCACCCGGGAATAACCGAGGTCGCAAAGTCAAAAGATACAATGGTGTGTACCGAGAGTACCAGTGGTGTCGCCAATCCGGCGAGTACCAAAGAAACCTCTTCAAAACGTTGCCAGTCTTTGGCCCGCCCACTCCAGCCGAAACTGACCAGGCTATAGATTTTCTTTTGGAAAGGTTTGACAGCACGGTCGCGCAACATGGCGAAATCGGGCAAGAGCCCCGTCCACCAGAACACAAGGGAAACTGATAGGTAGGTTGAGATGGCAAAAACATCCCACAATAGCGGGGAGTTAAAATTTGTCCAAAGGGTTCCAAACTGGTTGGGTATGGGCAGTACAAAATGGGCATCCCATACACGTCCCATATGTATGACCGGGAACAAGCCCGCCTGTACGACAGAAAAGATGGTCATGGCCTCAGCAGAACGGTTGATTCCCATACGCCATTTCTGACGGAATAACAACAGTACTGCAGAAATCAAAGTACCGGCATGGCCAATCCCTACCCACCATACAAAATTGGTGATGTCCCAGGCCCAGCCAACGGTTTTATTTAATCCCCAAACACCAATACCAGTTCCAATGGTATAGGCGATGGATCCGACACCCCAGAGGAATGCTACCAGTGCTATTGAAAAAACTACCCACCATAATTTATTGGCTTTGCCTTCGACAGGAGCGGCTACCTCTAAGGTAATATCGTGATAACTCTTATCTCCGATAATCAAAGGTTGTCTAATAGGTGCTTCGTAATGAGACGACATAATTACTTTTTAATTGGTATCTATATTATTGATATTTATTTACGCTTCTTCTGTATTTCGGACCTTTACCTGGTAAACGACGTTCGGCTTGGTACCCACATGCTCGAGCAAGTGATAAGCCCTGCTATCCTGGGCCAGGTCTGAAACGGCATCTTCTGGATTGTTTACATCACCAAAGACCATGGCACCACTGCTACAGGCACTTGAACAGGCGACTTCAAATTCATCGGTATTGACCGGTCTGCCTTCTTTTTTGGCCTTGAGAATGGTCGCTTGGGTCATTTGAATACACAGGGAGCATTTTTCCATGACCCCGCGGCTTCGGACCGTTACATCAGGGTTCAGTACCATTTTTCCGAGGTCATCGTTCATATAATAATCGAACTCGTTGTTCTCGGGGTATTTAAACCAGTTGAACCTACGCACTTTGTACGGACAGTTGTTCGCACAGTAACGGGTTCCAACACATCGGTTATAAGCCATCTGGTTTTGCCCCTGACGACCGTGAGAGGTGGCTGCCACCGGACAAACTGTTTCACAAGGCGCATGGTTACAGTGCTGACACATGACTGGCTGAAAGGCCACCGAAGGATTTTCTGAAGGATCTTCCAGGGCCGTCATCGTATTTTTATAACCTGACACACCGGTGCCACTTTCTTTTAATGCCACATCGGCCGCAAAGTCCTCTTCATGGGAATAGTAGCGGTCAATACGGAGCCAGTGCATGTCTCGTGAACGCCTGATCTCCTCCTTTCCTACCACCGGCACATTGTTCTCCGCATGACAGGCAATGACACAGGCCGCACAACCAGTACAAGTATTTAAATCGATTGATAGGTTAAAATGATGTCCGGTGGACCGGTCGAAAGAATCCCATAAATCTACAGTAGAGGCTTCTACTTCCTTGTGATCAAGGGAGACCACTGGTACTTTGTTCCAAGTATGTTTGGGATCAAGACTTTGGTCATTGTAGGTGGTCAGGGTGGTTTCCTTTAGAATGTCTCCCCGTCCCATAAGGGTATTGTGTAACTGGACACAGGCAAATTCATGCTCTCCTTCAACAAGCACTAGAGAAACCCCTGATTGATGGGGGTTGAAATCCTTATAGAAACGGTAGGCATTCTTCCCTGTTTGCATTTCTTTTTTAAGACCGTGGGTACGGCCGTAACCCAACGCCAATCCCAAAGTGCCTTTGGCTTGTCCAGGTTGGATCAGCACAGGAAGGGTTTCGGTGATTCCGTTTAGTGTCATGGATACCAAACTGCCGTTCAGGGCCCCGTTGGCCACGTTCCAGTTGCGAACACCCAAAGATGCTGCATCGGCTTTGGACATGGTCAGGTAATTGTCCCAGGAAGTTCTGGTAATCGGATCAGGCAATTCCTGTAGCCAGGGGTTGTTGGCCATCTGACCGTCTCCCATACCGGTTTTGGTATACAAGGCCAGCTCCATATCGCTGCCTTGTACCGATTGCAAACCAGCAAGGGACTTAGCCGCCTCAAATTTCTTAGGGGATAAGGACCTGCCAGGTACGGCCTTGTAAAAACCGTCGTGCAGTGCCTGGTTCCAGGAGCTGCCTTGCAGGATAGACGCTTGCCAATTGGCTTGCAAATAATCGTAATAACTTTGTGAGGCCCCGTTCCAGATCAATAACTGATCTTCGAACTGACGGGTATCGAACAGGGTCCGTATGGTGGGTTGTACCAGGCTGTAATGTCCTTGGTTGATTTCCACATCGCCCCAAGATTCGAGGTAATGCGGGGTGGCAGCCACATAAGCGGTCTTGGCCGTCGTCTGTGTTTCCTGAGAGGAAAAAGCCACGGAGAAGGCAACTTTCTGCAAGCCTTCTTCAAAACCAGCAGCATCGGCCAGGGTATACAGCGGGTTGACCCCACTCATAATGAGCCCTCCGACTTTTCCGGCCTTCATATCCGCGATCAGTGCTGACACAGCGGTGTCATCCCCCTGTCTGGTCAACTTGGGTGATGCAACCTCCATCACTTCACTTTGGAGGTGTAGGTTGATGGCCAGGGCGATCAATTGGGCGTTTTTATCTTGAATACCGGTAAGT
>JASMME010000175.1 GCA_030748365.1 Lutibacter sp. | reverse complement strand
ATAGCCGATGCCATGGTTGAACTGATGAGAAACCCCCAGCAATGTATGACTTATGCCAACAATGGCCGAACGGCGACTCTTCAAAAATACAGGTGGGAACTTGAATTGGAAAAACTGATAACCTATTATGAGAGGTCGTTAAAAGAAAGAATCCGGAAAATTCGTAGCGATGGGTAGGTCATTTATCAAGGATTTTAGCTGGTATTTTGTGGGTTCACTGGTTCCGATAATGGTTGGACTGGTCAATACACCTGTTTTTACCAGGCACTTTGATGAAATGGATTACGGCTATCTAGGGATTGTGGCCGTGACGTTTTCCTTTTTGGGAATGCTCCTCTTTTCATGGATAAGTTCCTGCATCTGGCGGTATTATCCCCGCTATAAGGAAACAGGTAACTTGAAGACGTTGTACAGCAATTTGTCCTTCTTGTTCTTAATGGCCACCCTTTTATTAATTGTTGTTTCAGGTATTTGGTACCTAACGGCCCTCCATAAATTGGTCAGAGAATTGATTGTATATGCATTGCTGCATCTTATCATCAGTCAGTGCTACCTTTTCTATATGGTAGCGCTTCGGCTAGAGGCGCGTGTAAAGTTTTATACGGTTTTGCAGTCATTAAGGGCCTTTTTGGGGCTGGTGGTCACATTGATACTGGTTTTTGTATTTGGAGCCAATATCACCGCCCTTATCTCCGCTTTGTTGTTAATCGATTTGCTGGTGCTTCTTTTTTTGTGGATCCGAAATCCGCTTGGTATCTCGGTCCATGTACATCTAATTCAACAAAAGCACCTAAAAGAATTGTTGGTATATGGCAGTGCTGGTTTATTATTGAACGTTTGTTTTTTGATCATATCATCCAGTGACAGGTATGTTATTGCCTGGTTGGGTGATGTTGCTGAAGTTGGGGTCTATGACCAGGTATATAAATTAAGTCAGCTGTCGGTAACCGCCCTGGTCGCTGTCTTTTTGAATACGATTAGCCCCACGCTAATCCACCGTTTAGAGAGTCGCTATACGGAGTCTGCCTCCTTAATTAGAAGCTATTTAAAAGCCATGGTTCTCGTCGGTTTTCCAATCGTTTTTTACCTCGGTTTTTTTTCAAAAGATATTGCAGACCTATTGTTAGGTGAGGATTTCAGGTCTGGCTACCCGATCATGCCTTTCGTCTTTGTATCGGCCTATTTTCACGGAATTTCTAATTTATATGAGCTCAGGCTAAAATTTGCAGACAAGTTGCGAAAACTGGGGTTGATCGTTCTTTTAGGGACTGGTTTGAATATCCTACTGACCATTGTTTTTGTGTGGTACTACGGCTATATCTGGGCGGCGGTCACCACCACCATCACCTACCTGTTCTTAATGATGTCATTTCATTTTTTTGACAGAGAGGTCATTGGGTTTTCCACCCTAAATCGTCCATTTCTCTTACTGCTTTTATGCCTGATTTTACTACAATTGGGCCTTTACCTTTTGTTGGATTTATGGATGGTTTTTACGCTTTTGAATAAGATTGTACTGATTGGCTTGTTTATACTGATGTACCTGCTTGTTTGTAAAGATAAGATAAGAAAGATACACCTACCGCTAACACATTGATATGAAACGATCTACCAACCACCTCTTTTTTGACCTCGACCATACCCTATGGGATTTTGAAAGGAATTCAGACCTGGCATTTAAGGCGGTGTTTCAACAACACCGGATTGCCCTACCAGTCGCTACTTTTTTACGCCATTATAAGCCGATTAACCAACAATACTGGAAACAATACCGGGAAGAGAAGGTAAGCAAGGAGGCTTTGCGCTACGGCCGTTTAAAAGACAGCTTTGACAGTGCGGGCCTTTCGGTCAGTGATGCCCTGATTCACCAGCTTGCAATCGATTATATCGAGGTATTACCTACCTACAATTACCTGTTTGAAGGCAGCCATGAACTCCTGACCTATTTACAGCCAAAGTACCGTTTGCATATCATCACCAATGGTTTTGAGGAGGTTCAGCATTTGAAAATAGCCAAGGCCGGTCTGGCGCCCTATTTTGACCAGGTCATTACCTCGGAAGCAGCCGGGGTTAAAAAACCCCATCCCGAGATCTTTCGCTACGCCCTGGAAAAGGCTGGTGCGCTGGCCTCGGAATCGTTGATGATCGGTGACAACTGGGAGGCCGATGTGATGGGGGCCCTTGCGTATGGTATGGATGCCATTTACTTTAACCAAAGCAAGCATCCGGTGGGTGAGCCCATTAAGAGTGTGCAACAACTGGCGGCAATTAAAGCCTATCTTTAGCCCTTCCTTATTGGGAAGAGGTGCTCAATACCCGTATTTGTCTTTCCACCGGTCTTTTAAAAAACTGCGCAGGGTTTTTTCCCGCGCATTCTCTCCCGGCTCATAGAGACGGGTACCTTTGATTTCTTCCGGTAAGAACTCTTGGTCTATAAAATGCTGGTCGTATTGGTGTGCGTACTTATACTCCTTTCCGTAATCCAGCGTCTTCATAAGCTGCGTAGGCGCGTTTCGTAGGTGAAGGGGTACCGACAGGTCGCCGGTTTGTTTTACCAGGGCCTGTGCCTTTCCAATGGCCTCGTAGCTGGCATTGCTTTTGGGCGAACTGGCCAGGTAGACGGCACATTGACTCAGGATGATACGGGCCTCAGGGAAACCGATGGTATTGACGGCCTGGAAAGTATTGTTGGCCATAATCAGGGCCGTGGGATTGGCATTGCCGATGTCTTCACTGGCAAGGATCAACAAGCGCCGGGCAATAAACTTGACATCTTCCCCTCCTTCAATCATCCTGGCGAGCCAGTAAACGGCTCCGTTTGGGTCACTGCCCCGGATCGATTTGATAAAGGCAGACACGATATCGTAGTGCTGCTCACCGGTTTTATCGTACAGCACGGTGTTTTTTTGAATGCTGGATAGCACCGCTTCATTTGTAATGTTGACAGGGTCAGTGGCCGTATTGACCAGCAGCTCAAAGATGTTTAGCAGTTTTCTTCCATCTCCCCCTGATACCCTGAGCAGGGCTTCCGTTTCCTTGAGGATAATTTTTCTCTTTGATAGCAGGCTGTCTTGTCGAAGGGCCCGTTCCAGCAAGGCTTCCAGGTCCTCTTTTTCAAAGGCCTTCAATACGTATACCTGGCAGCGTGATAACAGGGCAGGAATCACTTCAAAACTCGGGTTTTCCGTAGTCGCTCCGATCAGGGTCACCAAGCCCTTTTCAACAGCACCCAGCAAAGAATCTTGTTGCGACTTGCTAAAGCGATGGATCTCATCAATAAACAAGAGTGGATTTTTTGGACCAAACAGTCCGTCGTTCTGCGTGGCCTTGGCGATGACTTCACGGACTTCCTTCACCCCAGCATTGACGGCACTCAGGCTGTAAAAAGGCCGATCACTTTGTTTGGCAAGGATATTGGCCAAGGTGGTTTTCCCGGTGCCGGGAGGCCCCCAAAAAATCATACTTGACAGGAGCCCTTGTTCCACTTGGCGGGTCAGGGCACCTTTTGGGCCTACCAAGTGTTGCTGGCCGATATAATCAGCCAATTTTTGGGGTCGGATTCTTTCTGCCAGGGGCGTATTCATCCCGTAAAAATAGCAAATATTTAGTTGGGCAAGGCCTTTTAAAGGCGTTCATTGATTCCTTTTACAGGTCTTTTTTTTCGATTTGCTATCTCTAAGCCTTTTTTTGATGTATTTTTGGTTAGTCCATACCAGTTCCCTTATGCAAAAGCCCTTACCTGCCCTGCGATCGAGCCTTGTGCT